>JAKADE010000082.1 GCA_021820785.1 Pseudomonadota bacterium | reverse complement strand
GTCAGGGCGGCGATGGAGCGTTCGCGGAAACGCACGTTGAGCGCCACCGGGTTCAGCCGCTGACCGGTGCAGGCCGGGCAGGGCTGCGGCTCGTCCTCGAGCCAATCGTTCCACCAGTGTTCCTCGCCGCTCTGTTCGGCATCGAACCCGGACATCGCCACGCCGGTGCCGAAGCAGCTCTCGCACCAGCCGTGCTTGGAGTTGAACGAGAACAGGCGCGGGTCGGGCTCAGCGAAGCTGCGCCCGCACGACGGGCAGGCCCGCTTGGTGGAGAACACGGTGACGCGCGCGGCGTTGGGCGCGAGCACGTGCACCAGCCCCTTGCCGAAATCGAGTGCGCGAGTGAGTGCCTGGTGCAGTTCGGTGTCGGTGCGTGCCCCGACTTCTATCGTCGCCACCGGCAGCTCGATGGTGTGCTCCTTGAAGCGCGAGAGGCGTGGCCATTTCGCGGTCGGCAGCGCCGTGCCATCGACGCGCAGCGTCTTGAATCCCTTCTTGTTCGCCCACTTGGCGAGGTCCGTGTAATAGCCCTTGCGCGCCACGACCAGGGGCGCGAGCAGTTCGATGCGCTTGCCGCGATACTCGCGCAGCAGTCGGGCGGCGATCGAGGCCGGACTTTGCGGCTCGATCGCGACGTCGCAGTCGGGACAGAACTGGGTACCGAGCTTCACGTACAGCAGGCGCAGGAAGTGGTAGATCTCCGTCAGGGTCGCCACGGTGCTCTTGCGCCCGCCGCGGCTGGTGCGCTGCTCGATGGCGACGGTCGGCGGGATGCCGAAGATCGCATCCACGTCGGGGCGGGCCGCGGGCTGCACGAACTGGCGCGCATACGCATTCAACGATTCGAGATAGCGGCGCTGACCCTCGTTGAACAGGATGTCGAAGGCGAGCGTCGATTTTCCGGAACCGGACACCCCGGTGATGACGGTGAAGCGGTTGCGCGGGATGCGCGCATCGATGCTCTTGAGATTGTGCTCGCGGGCATTGTGAATGACGATGTCGTGCCGCGCCGCCGGGTTGATCAAGGCGCGGCTCGCGGCCGGCTCGGCGACCATGGAGACCGACGGAGCCGCCGGCGCCTCCGCGGCCAGTGACAGTTCGTATTCCCGCAACGCCTGGGCGGTGTGCGACTGCGGATGCTCGCGTATTTCGGCCGGCGTGCCGGTGCAGACGATATTGCCGCCATCCTCGCCGCCTTCCGGGCCGAGATCGATGATCCAGTCGCTGGCGCGGATCACATCGAGGTTGTGTTCGATCACGAGCAGCGAGTGGCCGGCCGCGAGCAGCTTGCGGAACGCCATCAGCAGCCGCGTCACGTCCTGGAAATGCAGCCCGGTCGTCGGCTCATCGAACAGGAACAGCTTGCCCTTGTGCGTGATGCTCGAGAGCACGGAGCCCGCCTGGGCCAGATGGCCGGCGAGTTTCAGTCGCTGCGCCTCGCCGCCGGAGAGCGTCGGTACCGGCTGGCCGAGGGCCACGTACTCCAGGCCGACGTCCGCGAGCGGAGCGAGTCGCGCGCACACTTCGCGCGAGTCGTGGAAGAACGCCAGCGCCTCCGCGACCGTCATCTGCAGCACTTCGGCGATGTTTGCGCGGCGGCCGTCGGCACCCTCGCGGCGGATGTCGAGAACCTCATCGCGGTAGCGGCGGCCGTTGCAGTCGGGGCAGCGCAGATACACATCGGAGAGGAACTGCATCTCCACGTGCTCGAAGCCGTTGCCGCTGCAGGTCGGACAGCGGCCATTGCCGGAGTTGAAACTGAACGTGCCGGCGGTGTACTTGCGCTCGAGCGCGGCGGGCTCCGCGGCGAACAGGGCGCGGATGGCGTCGAATGCTCCGACGTAGCTCGCCGGGTTGGAGCGGGTCGTGCGGCCGATCGGGCTCTGGTCGACCATGACGACGTCGTCGATGAGCTCCGCCCCGGCGAGGGCCGCGAACGAGCCGGGCGCTTCAGTCGGCTTGCCGTGGTATTTCAGCAGCGCGGGGTACAGCACATCCTCGATCAGCGTGGACTTTCCGGAGCCGGAGACACCGGTGACGCACACCAGGCGCTTCAGCGGGATGCGCACCTCGACGTTCTTCAGATTGTGCTGCGTGACGCCACGCAGCTCGATCCAGCGGTTAGAGCGGGCCTCGGCCACAACTTCGCCCGGCGCCGGCGCGCGCGCGCCGGGACTCTCGGGGCGCTCGCTGCCGACGCGCTTGCGGCCACTGAGGTACTCCCCGGTCAGCGAGCGCACGCTGCGGCGGATTTCGCGCGGCGTACCGAAGAAGACGATGTCGCCGCCGCGCTCCCCGGCGCCGGGACCGAGATCGAGGATGCGGTCGGCTTCGAGCATGATCTGCGGGTCGTGCTCGACGACCAGCAGGGAGTTGCCGGCATCGCGCAACCGCTTCATCACCGTGATGACCCGCTGCATGTCGCGGGGATGCAGCCCGATGGAGGGTTCATCGAGTACGAACAGGGTGTTGACCAGCGAAGTGCCGAGCGCGGTCGTGAGGTTGATGCGCTGCACTTCGCCCCCCGAGAGGGTGCGCGACTGGCGGTCGAGCGTCAGATATCCGAGGCCGACGTCGGCGAGGTAGCCGAAGCGGGCCCGGATCTGCTCGAGCAGCAGGTCGGCGGCCTCGTCGAGCGGCTTCGGCAGCGTGAGGCCGGCAAAGAACTCCCTCGCCCGGTTCACCGGCAGCAGCATCAGATCGTGCAGCGAGAGTCCCGGCAGGCTCTCTCGCCGCGCCTCACTCCACTCGGCGCCGCGCGGCATGAACCGCGGTGCGGTGCCGAGGGCCGCGTCGGCCGCCTCGCGGCTGCCGATGCGCCACAGCAGTCCCTGGGTCTTCAGGCGCGCGCCGCCGCAGGTCTCGCAAGGGGTGTAGGCCCGGTAGCGTGACAGGAGCACGCGCACGTGCATTTTGTAGGAGCGGCTCTCGAGCCACGCGAAGAATCGCTTCGCGCCGTACCAAACGCCCTTGCTCCATTCGCCCTCGCCCTCGATCACCCAGTCGCGCTGCTGCGCGGACAGATCCCGCCACGGCGTGTCGAGCGGGACGCCGCGCTTGCGCGCGAACTTCTCCAGGTCCTGCTGACATTCGGCGTAGGACTGCGTCTGCCACGGCTTGATGGCGCCGCCGCGCAGCGTCTTGCTGTCATCCGGCACCACCAGGCCGTAATCCACGCCGATCACGCGGCCGAAGCCGCGGCAGGTCTCGCATGCCCCGAGCGGCGAGTTGAACGAGAAGAGACTGGGCGAGGGCTCCTGGTAGGACAGATCGCACTCGGCACAGTGCAGGCCGCTCGAGAAGCGCCATACCGCCAGGGTGTTGGGCGGATCGGCATCATCGACGGCGTGAATGTTGACCTTGCCGCGTCCGACCCGCAGCGCCGTTTCGAGTGCCTCCAGGATGCGGCTGCGCTCGGTGCGGCCGGCGCGCAGGCGGTCCTGGATCACTTCGAAGGTGACCGCCGGCGCGGGCGCGGCCTTCTTGCGGCCCCGTTTGCCCGCAGGCGGGGGTGTGCCGGGGCGCGGCGGCGGCTCGAGGAACCGGGTGTATCCCTGCTTCTCGAGCAGGACGCGCACCTCGTCGGTGCTGAAGTTCGCCGGCACCTCGATCGGGAACGTGACCAGCAGGCGCGGATCGCCCGCCGCGGCGGCGCGCTCGAGCAGCTGCTGATGAATGCTCTCGGCGCTGTCGCGGCGCACCGGATGTCCGCAGCGCTGGCAGTACAGCACCGCGGTGCGGGCGAAGAGCAATTTGAGGTGGTCGTTCAGCTCGGTCATCGTGCCGACCGTGGAGCGCGAGGTGCGCACCGGGTTGGTCTGGTCGATGGCGATGGCCGGCGGGATGCCCCCCACGGTGTCGACCTGCGGCTTGTCCATGCGGTCGAGGAACTGGCGTGCGTACGGGGAGAATGTCTCCACGTAACGACGCTGGCCTTCGGCATAGAGTGTGTCGAACACCAGGGACGACTTTCCTGAACCTGACACGCCCGTCACCACGACCAGCTCGTTGAGCGGGATATCGAGGTCGAGGTTCTTCAGGTTGTTCTGGCGTGCGCCGCGTACGCGGATGACGTCTCGAGGGGCGTCGGTCATTCCTTCACCTTGCGACGGATCGTATGGGGGCAGTCGGTGCGCGGATGGCGCACGTCCACACGAATTCTACCGTAAAGCGTCCGGACCAGATGGTCGCCCCCGCACACAAAATCCATGTTTTTCCCATACAGGACAGGCACATGCGAGGTACTGGATAAAGCGACGGGGCACCTCGGGTGACGCCGAGTCCCGGCTGCGGGCCGCACCCATGGGACGTGGTCCGGGTGCGCGGGTGACAGGTGTCACCTTCCGGTCCTGACGATTTCGACTGCTCCGGATCGTACCGGCAGATGTAGCGTCCGTACCGAGACTGGCGAGAGGTGTTCCTCGTGGATGCGCGGGCAATGGTGCGGGCAGCCAGGTCGTTCAGACGTCTCGTGCGGTCTCCGGCGGGTGGACGCGCCGGGCAGCTCGAGTGCCGGAGTCTGACGTCGCGTGACACATCGGGGGGATCTGCGGTGGGCTCGTGCTCCGTCGCATCGCGCCGACTGCTGCGCAGCGGCGGGACGCGCGGTGCGCCACCGCCATCCCGCATCGTGTTTGTCCGGACCCTGGAGACGTTTCATGACTGTCCCCGACCCTGATTCTCCGGTGATGCCCTCGAGCGCAGCATCGACACCCGATCCCGGCGCTGCCGCCGTGGAGGACGCTCGCCGAACCGGCGTCCTGCCGATGATGCGCGAGATGCTCATCGACGGCGGCATTCCCTGGGCCTGTTATCAGGCGTCCATGGCCTATCTGACACATTCCGAGGTCGTCGCGCTGATCATTGCCAGTGTCTTCCCGACACTGAAGACGCTCCATGGCCTGCGACGGCGGCGCGAATTCGATCCGGTGAGCCTGCTGATTCTCGCCGGACTGCTGTTCGGGCTCGGCGCTCTGTTGTTCGGCGGCGGTGTGAAGGTGCTGCTGCTGCGTGAATCGCTGTTCACCGGTGTATTCGGCATGGTCTGCCTGGGGTCGTTGCTGCTGCGGTCGCGCCGTCCGGTCATGTTCTACTTCGGGCGGTTCTTCGCGGCCGGCAACGATCCGCGCAAGCGCGCCGAGTTCGATCAGTACTGGCAGTATCCGGGCTTTCGCCGAGTGCAGCGGATCATCACGCTCGTGTGGGGGCTGGTGTTCGTCGCGGAGTTCACGCTGCGCGTTGTCTTCATCTACACCCTGTCGCCCGCCACGGTGCTCGCGGTCTCGCCGCTCGTGCTCGGCGGTGCGAGCCTGCTGACCGTGCTGTGGACGCTCAGCTATGCCGCGCGCGCCCGCAAAGCCGGCGCCGCGCGCCGGGCGGCCGCCGCAGGGCCGTGAGCGCACCGGCCCGCCCTGGAACGCCCGGCGCGGCGCACTCCCGAGCGGCCCGTCTGCGCCTTGCGCTATGATTCCGGGCGTTGCGCGCCGCAGATTTTTCACGGGGCGCCGTCCTGGAATTCCGTCACGGTGACATACCACTCCCTGTTCGCCCATCCCGGTTCGCCTGCCGCTGCGCAACTCGTCCTCGTCGCCGAGGCACAGCGATTGCGCGCCGACGCGTTGACACTGCGCTTCGTCCTGAGCGGGCCGCTGCAGCACGTGCTCGTGCCGGCGGAGACTTCCGGCGCGCGCGCCGATGAGTTGTGGCGGCACACCTGTTTCGAGGCCTTCGTGGCGCTTCAGGACGTACCGGGGTACCTGGAGTTCAACTTCTCCCCGTCGCTGGCGTGGCAGGCCTACCGCTTCAGTGCCCGGCGTGTGGGGATGACACCGGCGGAATTGCCTGCGCCACCGGTCCTGACGGTCGGACACCGTGAGCGCACCGGCGCTCAGGGGCGTGTACAGCGTGCCGACGATGCTCTGGTGCTCGAGGCGCTCGTGTGTCTGCCCGAGCCATATGCCGACGGCGGCCAGCCGCTGCAGCTCGCGCTCAGCGCAGTGCTCGAGGACGCAGCCGGCGCCCTGTCGTACTGGGCGCTGCGCCATGCGCCCGGACGGCCGGACTTCCATCATCCGGATGCATTTGCGCTCACACTCGATGCGCTCGGCGCCGAGCGCCGGCCGGGGACGGATCCGGCATGAAATTCGGCATCGACCGTCTGCTCGCCGATCCGGCCCTGCGCAAGCCGCTCGCCGGCCGGCGCGTGGCGCTGCTCGCGCATCCGGCCTCGCTCACCCGCGGCCTGACGCACAGCCTCGATGCGCTGGCGGCCCTCGGCGATCTGCGTCTGACGGCCGCCTTTGGTCCGCAGCACGGGCTGCGCGGCGACAAACAGGACAACATGGTGGAGTCGCCGGACTTCTTCGACCCGGTGCACGGCATCCCGGTATTCAGCCTCTACGGCGAGGTGCGCCGGCCCACCGATGCGATGATGGACACGTTCGATGTCCTGTTGGTCGACCTGCAGGATCTGGGCTGCCGCGTCTACACGTTCGTGACGACGCTGCGGTACATGCTCGAGGCCTGTGCGCGCCACCGCAAGAGCCTCTGGGTGCTCGAGCGGCCGAACCCCATCGGCAGGCCGGCCGAGGGGCTGCTGCTGCAGCCGGGCGCGGAGAGTTTCGTCGGCGCTGGTGCGATGCCGATGCGTCACGGTATGACGCTCGGGGAACTGGCACGCTGGTTCGTGCACACGCTGCGGCTCGATGTCGATTGCCAGGTGGTGCCGCTCGAGGGCTGGAATCCCCACGCCGCGCCCGGATACGGCTGGCCGCTTGCAGAACGCACCTGGGTCAACCCCAGCCCGAATGCGCCGAACCTGTTCATGGCGCGCTGCTATCCGGGCACGGTGATGCTCGAGGGCACGACGCTTTCGGAGGGCCGCGGTACGACACGGCCCCTCGAGCTGTTCGGCGCGCCGGGCCTCGACGTGCCGGCGCTGATCGACACGATGCACGCGCTTGCGCCGGCCTGGCTGCGTGGCTGCCGGTTGCGGCCGTGCTGGTTCGAGCCGACGTTTCACAAGCACGCCGGGACGCTCTGCGCGGGGGTGCAGGTGCACGTCGAGGACCCGGTGCATTACGACCCACGGGCATTCCGGCCCTGGCGACTGATGGCCGTGGCGTTCAAGGCGCTGCGCCGCCTGCACCCGCAGGAGCCTCTGTGGCGCGAGTTTCCCTACGAATACGAGCACGACCGGCTCGCGATCGACGTCATCAACGGCGGAGACACCCTGCGCCGCTGGGTCGATGATCCGGCGGCGGCGGTCGGCGATCTCGAGGCGCTGGCGAGTGCCGATGAAGCCGCCTGGCAGGACGCGCGGCGCCCCTTTCTGATATACTGAGATTTATCAAGGAGTTGCCGGCCGGGCTCACGCCCCGGCCTGCGGCGGCGCATCGCGCGGCCGGCCGCAGCGGCACTCCGCTTCCTGTTCGTTCCGGGCCGAGCCCGGTGCTTTATCCCGCCGGCGCTCGACGCCGCAGGGCTGGTTCCATGAACGCCGCACCCGACATTACCCGCTACCGCAAGCACTGGGCCGAACGTTTCGGTACGGCGCCTTTCCTGCCCATGACCCGCGCCGAGATGGACGCGCTGGGCTGGGACAGCTGCGACATCATCCTGGTCACGGGCGACGCCTACGTCGACCTGCCGAGCTTCGGCATGGCCGTCATCGGCCGGGTGCTCGAGGGGCAGGGGTTTCGGGTCGGCATCATCGCCCAGCCCGACTGGCACAGCGCCGAGCCGTTCGCGGCGCTCGGACGGCCGAACCTGTTCTTCGGCATCACCGGCGGGAACATGGACTCCATGGTCAACCGCTACACCGCGGACCGGCGACTGCGCAGCGACGATGCGTACACGCCGGGCGGCATCGGCGGCAAGCGCCCGGACCGCTCGGTCATCGTGTATGCGCAGCGCGCGCGCGAGGCGTTCAAGGACGTGCCTATCATCATCGGCGGCATCGAGGCATCGCTGCGGCGCATCGCGCACTTCGACTACTGGTCGGAGAAGGTCCGCCGCTCCGTGCTGCTCGACTCGAAGGCCGACCTGCTCGTGTACGGCAACGGCGAGCGCCAGGTGTGCGAGATCGCTCATCGCCTCGCGGCTGGAGCGCGCATCGAGGAACTCACTGACGTGCGCGGCACGGCGTTCGTGCGCAAGGCGTTGCCGGCGGGCTGGATCGAAATCGACTCCACGCACCTCGACGAGCCCGGTCCGCTCGAGCCGCACCCGGATCCCTATGCCATGACGCCGACGCCAGCCGCTGCACCCGCCGCGGCGCGCACCGGGGAGAACGTGGTGCGGTTCGTGCGTCGCGTGAAGAACGCCGACCGGGAACGCAGCGTGATCCGCATGCCTTCCTACGAGCAGGTCGCCGCCGACCCGGTGTTGTATGCGCACGCCTCGCGCATCCTGCATCTGGAGGCGAACCCCGGCAACGCCCGTGCGCTCGTGCAGCGGCACGGGGACCTCGACGTGTGGCTCAATCCCCCGCCGATCCCGCTCAGCACCGCGGAGATGGACTGGGTGTACGAGCGGCCCTACCAGCGCCAGCCGCATCCGTTCTACGGCGAGGCGGCCATTCCGGCCTACAAGATGATCCGCTTCTCGGTGGCCATTCAGCGCGGCTGCTTCGGCGGTTGCTCGTTCTGCTCGATCACCGAGCACGAGGGCCGGATCATCCAGAACCGCTCCGAGGCGTCGATCCTGCGCGAGGTCGAGGACATCCGCGATCGGGTGCCGGGATTCACCGGCGTGATTTCCGATCTCGGCGGCCCGACCGCCAACATGTACCGTCTGGCGTGCCGCAGCCGGGAGATCGAGAGCGCCTGCCGGCGCCCCTCGTGCGTCTATCCGGGCATCTGCGCGAACCTCGACACCAACCATGCGCCGCTGATCCAGCTGTACCGCAAGGTGCGCGAGCTGCCGGGCATCCGCAAGGTCCTCATCGCCTCGGGCGTGCGCTACGACCTCGCCGTGGAGTCCCCCGAGTACGTCAAGGAACTGGCCCAGCATCACACCGGCGGGTACCTCAAGATCGCCCCGGAGGCGATCTCCGAGGGTCCGCTCTCGATGATGATGAAACCGGGAATCGGCGCCTATGACCGCTTCAAGGCCCTGTTCGACCGTTACTCGCGCGAGGCCGGCAAGGAGCAGTACCTGATCCCGTATTTCATTGCGGCGCATCCGGGTACGCGCGACGAGGACATGCTCGAGCTCGCCCTGTGGCTGAAGCGCAATGGTTTTCGGGCCGACCAGGTCCAGGCGTTCCTGCCCTCGCCGATGGCCAGCGCGACGGCCATGTACCACTCGGGCAAGAACCCGCTGAAGCGCGTCCACCGCAGCGGCGGGGAGGTGCACATACCGAAGGGCCTGAAGGTGCGCCGCCTGCACAAGGCATTCCTG
>JAKADE010000081.1 GCA_021820785.1 Pseudomonadota bacterium | reverse complement strand
GAAGCCGGCGAGGTACGCCGGTGCGCGGGCGGTGCGCAACGCAAATCCGACCAGGGGCTGGCGGACGGTCCGGGCGAGCTGCTCGCCGACGCGCACGATGAGGTCGATCTGGCGACGACGGTCCGGGAAACGTCCGGTGCGCCGGTAAGCGTCTGCGTACGTCGCAGAAGAAATCGGACCGGGCTCGAGCGCATGCGCCAGATCGTGATCCAGTTCGGCGGACAAGACGTTCAATTCGAGGGCATCGAGCAGGACGCTGAGCGCGCTCTGCGGCAGCGTGCGCTCGAGGATGGCCCCGGCGCGCGCCAGATCCTGGTCGCGCCGACGGAAATCCTGCGGGCCATAGAGGTCGGCGAGGAAGAAGTGCAGTGCCGGCGCCTGCGCGGGATCTGCGGCCAGATCCGCATAGGTGCGCGCCAGGCGCTCGGACTGCCAGGTGCGCAACTCGTGCAGCCGCGCCGCGAGGGCCGCATCCTGCGCTTCGAGGTTCTCCAGCGCGCGCATGCGCTCGATGAGGCGGCCCAGAGGGCTGACGGATGCCGCTGAGATACTCACGTCAAGTCGTCTTGCGCAGCTGGGTGATCACCGCGTCGAGGGCGCGGTCGCAGAACAGCAGGCTCAGATGTCCCAGGCCGTCCAGGCGGATCGTCGTGGCATGCGGAAACGTTCCGCTCTGCGCCGGGACGATCAGGTTGTCATCCGGACTGTAGAGACACGACAGGGGAACGCCGAGGCCGTCGGCCTGCATCAAATTCAGCGACTCGAGCCACGCGGAGCCGGGGCGCATCTGACGCACCGGGGTGAGCGGCAGGCCGCGCGCAAGCAGCGTGCCGTGGTGAGGGGTGCCGAGTGTCACGATCTGGCGGAGCAGGTTCGCTCCGCCGGCGCGCAGGGCGGCCCGTGCGATCAATCCGCCCATGCTGTGGGCTACGAGCGCGACCCGCTCGCCGCTCTGCGCCTGGAGCGCTTCGATCGCTCGCGTCAGCGCGCGGGCATGAACGTCAAGATCCGCCAGCAGCGGCTCGAGTGAGACGGCGACGACCGGTGCGAACCCCGCGGCGGCCAGCTTGCGTTCGAGTGCGCCCCAGATGCGGCCATTGCAGAAGATTCCGTGCACCAGGAGCACGGGCCTTGCCGCCGCGTCGGGCGCCCGGGCGACGCAGTTGCGCCTGGGGCGAAGCGCGCTCATGGCGAGCACCGCCCGCAGCCACGCGACGGCTTCGCGCAGCATCGTGCGTGCCCCCGGGCGTACACCGTCCGGTCGTGAGATCCATCGGGCGCGACCGTAGGAGATCACGACAGGCAGCACTTGCAGCAGGAGCATGACGAACAGGCCGGTGGCGGCGGCGCCGAGGGTGTGCAGCGCGGCCGGCGCCGCCCGGGTCCTCATGAGCCCGACCGCAACCGCACCTGAACAGAGCAGTTCGCACAGCAGCACCACTCGCCAGAGGAGCGCCGCCATGGCCGTTCAGGGCCGGTGGAGCCGGCGTGCCAGGACCCGCTCGAGCCGCGTGAGTGCTTCGTTCAGGTGCCGTGTGGTCGCTCGTGCCAGCGCCGTGCGCTCATGGAACGCACTCGAGAACGTGCGCGAACGATCGTTCAGACTCCGACGGTCGAGATCCAGTCCGTGACGGCGCAGGAGTGCGGCGAACGCATCGGCGTGAGCGCGCAGGTCACGCCGCGTGCGCTGGTAGGCATGCTCGGCCAGAGTGTGCCGGCCCCTGTAGCGAAACACGTTGGTGAAGAACATCGTCTCGTCGGTGGCGTCCGGCTCGAACAGGATGGTGTCGGCATGCGGGAAGCGCTTGCGAAAACTCGCCATGCCGACCTGCATGCGCGAATGAATGAGCGTACGGAACGTCTGGCCGAGCAGCATGTCGAGCCCTTCCTCTGCCAGGCGGCGTCGCGGTTTGCCGCGCGAGGCATCGAAGGGAACCAGGGGATTGATGCACAGGACGAAATCACAGCCGGCATCGAGCGCGAGGGAGGCATACATGGTGCGCACCAGTGCACCGTCGACAAAGTGGCGCCCGCCGATTTCGACCGGCGCGTACAGACCGGGCAGCGCGGCGCTGGCGATGACCGCGCGGGAAATCGCAACCGCGGCATGCTGCGGATCGCCGAACACCACGGATTGACCGGTGTCGAGGTCCGTGGCGACGACCCGCAGTTCGGCACGCAGTTCGCGGAAGTCGTCCGTGTGATGCGCGCTGGTGAATAGCGCGCGCAGGTATTCCTCGAGCGGCCGGTTGTCCAGGGCGGCCAGCGGGATGAGTTTGGTGAGCGTCCCGAGCGTCGCCGGCCAGACACCGCGCAGCGGCTCGTCCATCCATTGTCTCGCCCCGCTCAGCATCGCGCCGGGCAAGCGCGCGACTCGCCGCACGTAGGTGCCGACCGCCGGCTGCAGCAGCAAGCGCGGCGAGAACGGCACCAGCGCCGATTCACCCTCGATCAGCACCGCGCCCATCCGGGTCGTATCGAATCCGTTGGCGAGGCTCGCGGCGAGCAGCGATCCGGAGCTGACTCCGACGTACATGTCGAAGTCCGTCAGATTGCGCCCGGTGATCGACTCCTGGATGGCGTGCAGTGCGCCGAGTTCATAGAACGCACCGAGCGGGCCGCCACCCGCCAGGGCGATTCCGAATTTCCCTCGGCTCGAACGCCGGCGCAGTGCGGGCTCGAGCGTGAGCATCGCTCAGGGCGCGTGTACCGGGGGCGGGGCGCCTTTCGTGGCGGCACCTCGGGCAGTCGCGCGGCGCCGCGCCGCCGGCCGGCGCGGCCTCGAGAGTCTGTCGATGTTGGCATTGAGCGTATCGACGCGCTTGCTGAGTGCCTCGATCTCCTGGCCGCTCGGCACGCCGAGCTGAGTCAGGGCCCGTCGCACGCGGGTGCGGAACATCTTCTCGAGGTTGTCCATCGCGTCGGAGGCCTGACCGCGCGCGGCGCTCACGCCCGCGCTGACATTCTCCTGCAGGTTCTCGACGACATCGCGTACGGCACGAGTGGCGGTTCCGCGCATCCGCTCGGTGAGCTGGGTGCCCTCGTTGATCAGCTCGTCGAGCAGCTTCGGCGCGCCGTTCTGCGCGCGGGCAACGGCGCCAAGACCGGCGAGCCAGATCTGGTGAACGGCTTCGGGCATGCGGGGCGAGGCGGCGCTCGCTCTGGCACGGGCGGGTTTGCGGGACTTTCTCTTCGCGGCCATGACGTTTCCCTCGGTTGACGGCTTGCGCCGGTTCGGACGTGCGTATTTGCCCTACTGGGTGTCGGCATCTGCCCGAGTACTCTAATCACCAGTTTTTCATCACTGGATGCGTACTTGCCGAAGGCGCACATCATGACTGTGAAGAAGGCGAAGTCTCGTACGGCGCGCGAGTCAAGCGGCACGCGCCGGGCGAGCGAGTTGAAGGCACGCTGGGAGCGACTGCATCGCACGGATCGCGAGCCCTGGCCGGACGAGGCGCTGATTGCGCGTGAGGCCACTGTGGCGCCGGCGTTCGCCGAGTGGCTGCGCCACTACGGCAGCGGCCGCAAGCTCGCCGCGGCGCTGCAGGCCGCGTGGGGGGCCTTTCACGCGGGTGAATTCGGCGCAGCGATCGAACAGGGCGCGCCGCTCGGTGCGCTCGGGGCGTGTGTGGCGAATCGGGCCGCCGCCGTGGAATCACTCTATACCGATGCGGGCAACGCCGAGGTCATGGAGTTGCTGCTCGCGGCCGTGGCCCGCGGCGAAGAGGCCGTGCAGGTCCTGGCCGCGCACGCCAATGCCCACTACACGCTGGCGCTGGTGCTCGGTCGATACAGTCAACGCATCTCGATCCTCAAGGCCATTACGGACGGCCTGGCCGGCCGGGTGCGCGCCGAGCTCGAACGCACGCTCGAGCTCGAACCACAGCATGCCGAGGCGCACGTGGCGCTCGGGCTCTACAACGCCGAGATCGTGAACAAGCTCGGCAACGTCGTGGCTTCGCTGACCTATGGTGCCTCGAGCAAGGATTCGATCCAGCACTTCAAACACGCGGTCAGGTTGGCGCCCCATTCGCCGATCGTGCACATGGAATACGCGTACGGACTGCTGTTGCTCGATGCCGGGCGGTACCGGGAGGAGGCCGAGGCGCTGTACAAGACCGCCGCGGCCACCGAACCGCTCGATGCAATGGAGGCGCTCGACGTCGAGCGGGCCAGGCGCGGATTGCCGCAGTAGGCGAGCGGCGTTCAGCGCAGTGCCGCGCCGCCGAGCAGCACCAGGAGCACCAGCTGCTCGAAGGCCTTCTGAATCCGGGCAATAAGATCGGCGGGCTCGGGGATGAGCGCGCGGTCGGCGATCACGCCGAACTGGACGTGGCCGTGATAGCTGAGGATGCTGATGCCGGTGCCGATGCTGCCGGACTGCGGGACCCAGAAGAGCAGCTGGCGCACCGCAACCCCTGCGATCCGCAAGGTGGCCTCGGGGCCGCGCAGATTGGAGGCGACGAGGCTCGCCTTCGCGCTGAAGATTCCCATGGCGAGATCCTCGAGCGGCCGGGGCAGGCTGCCGACCGTGGCGAGGAGTCCGTAGGTGAGTACCGCCTGTTCCGATCCCTTCAGGGCACGCATGGCCGCGCGAACCTGATAGAGCCGCTCGAGCGGGTGGCGCACCCCGATCGGCAGCTCGACGAAGACCAGCCCGAATTGATTGCCGAGTTCGGGCGGCGCGTCCTGACTCGAGCGCAGATCGACCGGAACCGTGGCCCGCAGCGTCACACCGTGGGTGTCATCGCCCTGTGCCGCCAGGTGCTGACCGAGTGCGCCGGCGAGCGTCGAGATCAGCACGTCGTTCACGGTGCAGCCGAGCACTCTGCCGATCGTCTTGACCTCCTCGAGCAGCAGCGGCGTGCCCCAAGCGACGCGCCGGATTCCCGACAGCGGCCGTTTCAGGCGCGAGGGAGGATCGTCCGGCAGCACGGCGAGGCGGGCGAGTTCCTCCAACAGTCCTGCGGCCTCACGGGCGGCTGCGGCCCCGGCCTGCGGGTGCAGCGCCCAGTGCAGCCCCGCTTCGGCGAGCCGGCGCGGGTCCTGCAGCGCCTGCGAGAGTCCGCCCATCCACGCCATCGTGCGCCGGGCGGGAGTTCCCGCGGTCTCGCGATGACCCCGGCGCGGCGGCGGTGCCGGGTCCTCCGTCAGGCTGAGCAGAATCCGCACCAGTGCGATGCCATCGGCATAGCAGTGATGAATGCGCGCAATGATCGCGCTGCCGCGGCCGTACCGCTCGACGACGTGGAAGCTCCACAGCGGTCGACCTTGCGGCAGAGGTTCGCTCGCCAGCTCGCCCACCAGCTGTTCCAGGGCATGCTGGTGTGCCGGCGCAGGCAGGGCCGCGGCGAGCACGTGATCGTCGATGTTGAACTCCGCGAACGGTTCCCACTGCGCCTGCGCGAGCCCCTCGCGGGGAACGCAGCAGAAGCGCCGGTGCGCGAGCAGGCGCGCGGCCAGTCGGTCGCGCACCTGCGCACGTTTCAGCGGCGCGCCGAGCACGATCAGCGCGACGATGACCATGGGGTTCGTGGCGCGCTCCATGTTGAGGAACGCCCGGTCTACGCTCGACAGGCGCTCGGGCGACATCGGGAGTGGCCTCGTGTCCGGCTGAGACTCGTGGCGCATGCGCGCAGTGTCGCGCAGACGCAGACGCAGCGCTCCTTCGGTTTGTCACGATGCGGCGCTGGCGGGGCATGAGTAGCGTGCGGACTCAGGAGCCTTCGCCGGAATCGGGTCCATGACGTATTTCGTCACCGGGGGCACGGGCTTCATTGGCCGTCACCTCGTCGAACACCTCGTCGCGCGCGGCGAGCAGGTTCATCTGCTCGTGCGGGCCGGGTCGCGCTCGAAGTTCGAGCGCGTCGTGCGTCAGTGCGGTGAACGCGGTCACCTCGTCGCGGCGGTCGAAGGCGATCTCGGTGCGCCGGGTCTGGGTATTGCAGACCAACAGCGCGCCGCGCTGTTCGGCCGCATCTCGCATGTCTTTCACCTCGGTGCACTGTACGATCTGCTCGCCGCAGATGCAGAGCTCGTGCACAGCAATGTCGTGGGCACGGAACACGCGTTGGCGTTCGCCCAGGACATCAACGCGGGCTGCTTTCACTTCGTGAGTTCGATCGCGGCCGCCGGCCGGTATCGCGGCACCTTCACCGAGGAGATGTTCGCCGAAGCCGGGCCGCTCGATCACCCGTACTTTCGGACCAAGCACGAAGCGGAAGCGCTGGTGCGCACGACCTGCCGGATTCCCTGGCAGATCTACCGGCCGGGCATGGTCGTCGGTCACTCGGTGACCGGCGAGATGGACAAGATCGACGGCCCGTACTACCTGTTCAAGCTCATCCAGCAGCTGCGCGAGGCGCTGCCACGCTGGATGCCGCTCGTCGGCATCGCCGGCGGCCACGTCAATCTGGTGCCGGTCGACTTCGTCGCCGCGGCGCTCGATCGGCTGGCGCACCTGGACGGCATGCATGGGCGCTGTTTCCACCTCACCGATCCGCACGACTACCGGGTGGGCGACGTCCTGAACCTCTTTGCCGAGGCCGCCCATGCGCCGCGGATGCGGCTGCAGCTCGATCCCCGGGTGATCGATGCGCTGGCGCTCGGCGCGCGGGTGCCGCGCGAGGCGCTCGAACCGATCGGGCGCGTCATCGATGAGCTGCTGAGTGACGCCGGGGTTCCGAGTGCGCTCGTGAGACTGTTCGATCATCCGACCACCTTCGATTGCCGCCACGCCCGGCAACTGCTCGCGCCGGCGGAAATCCAGGTGCCGCCGCTCGCCCGGTACGCCTGGCGGCTGTGGGATTTCTGGGAGCGGCAGCTCGATCCGGACCTCTCGCGCGAGCAGCGGCTGCGCCGCGCGGTGCACGGCAAGACAGTGCTGGTGACCGGCGGGTCCTCCGGCATCGGCCTCGCGACTGCCCGCAAGCTCGGTGCGGCCGGGGCGCGCATCATTCTCGTGGCACGCGATGCGCAGCGGCTCGAGCAGGCGCGCGCCGAACTCGCGGCGGCAGGTGCGGATGTCAGCGTGTTCGCCTCTGATCTGACCGAGCCGTCTGCGACTGAGGAACTCCTCCGCTGGCTCTCGGCCCGGGAACACCCGCTCGACATCCTGATCAACAACGCAGGACATTCCATCCGCCGCGGCATCGATGCGTCATACGGCCGGTTGCACGACTTCGAGCGTCTGATGCAGGTGAACTATCTGGCGGCCGTGCGGCTCACCCTCGGAGTACTGCCCTCGATGACGGCTCGTGCCAGTGGTCACGTCATCAGCATCTCCTCCATCGGCGTGCTCACGCATGCCAGCCGCTTCGCCGCCTACAATGCCTCCAAGGCGGCACTGGAGGCCTTCACCCGCTGTGCTTCGGGCGAGTTCTCCGCCCGCGGGGTGCGCTTCACGGTGGTGAATCTGCCGCTGGTGCGCACCCCGATGGTGGCGCCGACCAAGATGTACGACGCCTTTGTCCTGCTCAGCCCCGAGCAGGCTGCGGATCTGGTCTGCGACGCCGTAGTGCGCAAGCCGGAGCGGCTCTCCACCGGTCTCGGCCGGTTTGCGCAGGTGGTGGATTTTCTGGCTCCGCAGGTGACCCGGGCCGTCATGGGCGAGAGCTTCCGGATGTTTCCGGATTCGCAGGCCGCCGGCGGTCCGGCGGACAGCATGACCCCGGAGGCCCGTGCATTCGCGGCGCTGCTGCGCGAGCTGCACTTCTGAGTGACGCTCCGGCGCGGCGCGGGTGGAACAATCGCGTGCAGGCGGACGGCCTGCGGCATCAGGAGAACCGGAGCCACACGCCCGTTGAGGCTTTCGCCCCGCAATGGGGATTCGGTCACCCGGGCGGTGTCCCCCCATCGGGCCAATGACCCGGCGCGGGGTGTGGAACTCGCGATCGACGCGCGGCCGATGCGCGGAGAGTCGGTTCATGCGGCCGCATCCCCGGAACAGCGGCGAGCCGGCGAATGCGCCGCGGCTGACGGACAACGGCGAAGGTCGTGTACATTGCGGCCAGCCGAACACCGTGTGCGACTCCGGCGGACCGGCGATCCGGGTCCCCGACGTGTCCGGCGCGGTCGGGACGCCACTCGCGCACTCGCCGCCGTTCCCGGTGCACATGCGGGTGCGCCATGGGTGGGCGTTAGGCGCTTGACTGCCGTGGCTGCCGGTCTGCTTCCAGCGCCGCGCGCATTCGTCTTGCCCGACCGGCGCGGAGCCGATGGGGCTCACCAACACGGTGTCACCCATATGGCAGGGCAGGCGCCGCCGGTCGGCGCTACGCCAACACCCGCCGCGCGGCAGCCCGGTCGCGCGCTCGATGAGCGCGGCTCTCAGGGATGAGGTCCTGGCAGGATGGCACGATCACCGGATCGCTCCATCCGCTCATCGCACGGATCGCATGTGACCTGAAAACGGCGCGAGGCCGGCCGCCGGTCGGCCAGGCCGCTCTGCTACATTCCCGGAAATGTCGCAGAATTGCGCGGGCGTATTACTTGCGAAATAGTTCATAAGTATATGGATTTGAACAGAAAAATATCCGTCGCGCCCATGATGGACTGGACGGATCGGCACTGCCGCTTCTTCCTGCGGGGGTTCTCGCCGCATACGCTGCTGTATACGGAGATGATCACCGCTGCAGCCATCACCCGGGGCGATGCATCGCGGCTGCTGGCCTACGATCCGCAGGAACATCCCCTCGCGCTGCAGCTCGGCGGCAGCGATCCGCGGGAACTGGCGGCGGCGGCGCGCATCGGGGAGCAGGCCGGCTACGACGAGATCAACCTCAACTGCGGCTGTCCGAGCGACCGGGTGGCGAGCGGAGCCTTTGGTGCCTGTCTGATGCTCGAGCCGGCGCGGGTCGCCGAGTGCGTCGCGGCGATGAGTGCGGCGGTACGGATTCCCGTCACCGTGAAGATGCGCATCGGCGTGCTGAGCGGCACGCGCAGCGAACTGGCCGGCACGCTCGCGCGCTTCGATGAGCGGGATTTCGAGGCCTTGCATGAATTCGTGCGGCTCTCGCACCAGGCGGGCTCCCGGGTCGCGATCATCCATGCGCGCAAGGCGGTGCTCGGCGGGCTTTCTCCGAAGGACAACCGCGAGGTGCCGCCGCTGCACTACGAGGTCGTCCGGCGTCTGAAGTCCTGCTTCCCCGATCTGCCGGTGATCCTGAACGGCGGGTTGCGCACGGCCGCGGCGGTCCTGGAGGCGCTCGGCTGGTGCGACGGGGTGATGCTCGGCCGCGAGGCCTACCATCGCCCGATGCTGCTGTCGCAACTGCACCAGGCGCTGTATCCACAGGAGCCCGCGGTGGCGCGCCGGGCGCTGCTCGAGCGGATGGCGTGCTACGCTGAGCAGCGTCTCGCGGAGGGGCACTCGCTGTCGAGCGTTACGCGGCACATGCTCGGTCTGTGCACCGGTGAG
>JAKADE010000080.1 GCA_021820785.1 Pseudomonadota bacterium | reverse complement strand
GGAGTTGTCCTGAATGACCGGACCGCCCGAGGGGCCCTGCTTCGCACGGTCGTTGCGCGTCAGATCGGGACTGATCACCTGCCAGGTGCGCCCACGGTTGGCACTGCGGAACACCACGTTGCCGCCCGCGTAGAGCACCTTCGGGTTGTCCGGGGAGACCGCAAACGCCGCCTCCCAGGCGAAACGGTAGCGGGCCCCGTCGGCGCCGCGACCGTTGTCATCGCGCGGGAACGGCTGGATGTCGTGCAGCTGCTCCTCGGAGCGGTTGTAGATGAAATAAGAGCCGTTCTGCCCTTCGTTGTAGATCAGGTTCGGATCATCGGCGGCGACCATGCCGTAGATGCCGTCGTCCCCATTGAATCCGTCCCAGCCCCGGTCGGAGATGCCGAGCGGGTTCTTGCTCACGCCCGGACCGCACCAGGAGTTGTTGTCCTGCAGGCCGCCGCAGACCTGATAGAAGAGCCCGCCGCCGGCGGCGACGTGGTAGTACTGTTCGATCGCGATGTTGTGCACGAACGCCCAGTGCTTGCCGTTGTCGAGCGACAGCGCCACACCGCCGTCGTTGCCCTCGATGATGCGCCCGCTGCCGCTCGGGTCGATCCAGATCGCGTGGTTGTCGACGTGGATCCGGTGCGCGATGCGCTGCCAGGTGCGCCCGCCGTCCTCCGAGGCGAGCAGGCGCATCGAGAGCGCGAACACGTGATTGGGATTCTTCGGGTCGACCGCGATGTGCGAGAAATAGAACGGCCGCGCATCGACCGACTGATCCTTGCTGACCAGCGTCCAGTGCGCGCCGGCGTCATCGGAGCGCCACAGCACGCCCTGGTGGCTGCCGATCACCGCGTACACGACGTTCGGATCGCTCGGCGCCACGGCAAGACCGATGCGCCCGACTGCGCCGCTCGGCAGACCATGTCCGTGCAGGCGCGTCCAGGTCTTGCCACCATCGACCGACTTGTAGATCGCATCCTCCGGGCCGCCGGAGGAGTAATGCCAGGGCTCGCGCCGGAACCGGTACGTCGCGGCGTACACGATGTTGGGATTGCGCGGATCCATCGCCATGTCGGAGATGCCCACCTCGGGGCCGACATACAGGACCCGCTGCCAGTGCTTGCCGCCATCGGAGGTCCGGTACACGCCGCGCTCGGTACTGTCCTTCCACGGATCGCCCATGGCGCCGACCAGCACCGTGCTGCTGTGGTGCGGGTTCACCAGGATGCTGGAGATCTGCAGCGTGCCACTGAGGCCGACGTGGCGCCAATGCGCTCCGCTGTCGTGCGACACGTACACGCCGTCGCCGTAGGAGATGTCGTTGCGGACGTTGGATTCGCCGGTGCCGATCCAGACCACGGCCGGGTTGCGCGGATCGACCGCGAGCGCCCCGACCGAGGCGACCGCCTGGTGCTGGAACAGCGCCGTCCAGGTCATGCCGCCGTCATCGGTGCGAAACACGCCGCCGTCGGCACCGCCGACGTAGTAGACCTTGGGGTTGCCGGGCACTCCGGCCACGGCCGTCACGCGGCCGCCGGCGAGCGCCGGCCCGATCTGCCGGAAGTGCACGCGCGAACTGACGGGCATCGGCAGCAGCGTGCGCCCGTGGGAATTCTCCTGCTGCGGACCGGCCGGTGTGGCCCGTGCGAGCGGCGCAGCCGGTACGGCACAGGCTGCCGCGACAGTGAACGAACTTGCCAGTCTCATCGCAGTCCCCCTCGCATGCGCCTCCGGCCGCAGCTGAGCCGCTGCGGCGCGCGGCAGTGATCTGAAAGCGCAGCAATGTACCGAAGCGACCGCACCGAAGCCAGCCACGGCGCCGCGCGCCGGACTCGCCCCGGCGCCGGTCCGTCGCATCGGCGCACCGCTCAGCGCAGCGCGTGCACCATCATGTACAGCCCCGCCGCCGCCACCACGGCGCTGAACAGCAGCGTCAGCGCACGCTTGCGTGCCCCGAGCACGCCGGCGAGCCTCACCCCCGCATAACCGCCGAGCATTCCGCCGGCCATGAGGAATGCGGCGAGCGGCCAGGCGACCAGGTGAGCGCTGGCGTAACTCGCCGCGGTGGTGCCGGCCACCGCGCTGACCGAGATCAGCGAGGTACCGACCGCGCTGAGCAGCGGCAGGCCCGCAACGAAAACCAGCGCCGGCACGGTGAGAAAGCCGCCACCGACCCCGACCAGGCCAGCGAGCGAGCCGACTCCGAAGCCCGCGGCGGCCAGCGCCGCGAGCCGCACGCCGCTCGCGTCCGCCGGGGCCGCGGGTGCCGCCGCACGGCGGCGCAATGTGCCGCGGACCATCAGACCGGCGATCAGGACCATCAGCGCCCCGAGCAGGGCGAGCAGCAGGTGGCTGTCGGTGGCGCGGCCGAGGCGCGCGCCGCTCGCCGCGCCGAGAACACTCGCCAGTGCGTAGATGCCGCCCTGACGCCAGCGAACCGTCCCGGCGCGCGCATGAATGGCGAGGCTCCACAGCCCGCTCGCGGTCGCGGCCACCGTCGAAGTGCCGATGGCCAGATGCGGCGCGAGATGCAGACCGTACACGAGCAACGGCACGATCAGGATCGAACTGCCGACGCCGAGCAGCCCGAGCGACAACCCGGCGAGCGCTCCGCCGAACGCCGCCACGAGCGCGACCGCCACACTCACCTCAACACCCCCCGCCCCGACCCGCACGCCGTTCGCGCACAGCGGTTCCTGCTATAGTGTTGGCGAGTCGTATCCTGTTTTCGTTCGAGCGCACCATTGGCGCACACCTCATCCCATGAACGTGCCACTTGACGATTCCTGCCGCGCGGTGCGGCCCTTCCTGAGGCGCGGCGCGTGAAGCACGAATGGTTCGGCGCCGAGCGAATCTGGCTGCGCAAGGAGCAGCAGCGGCTGGGACGCATGCTGCACATGCGCGCCTGGTTTCCGCAAGTGCCGCTCGCACTGCTGGTCGGGGCGCAGGGCCTGCTGCACATCCTGCTCGGCTCCGGCTCGCTGCGCCCGCTGCTGCACGCGATCGCCTCCCCGCCGATCAGTTCGCTCGCCGGGGGCGTCGGCATCGTGCAGATCGGCGCCAGCGCCGCCTCGCACGTCGGCATCGGAGTCCTGCTCGTGCTGGTGGGCTTCGGCATGCTGTGGCGCTCGCGTCTGGCATGGGTGCTGGCATTCCTGCTCACCCTGGCGGTGGTGGCACTGGAGTTCTCGCCGCTCTCGCGCGCCTCGCGCCCGCTGGAGATCTTCAGCTTCGTGCAGCTGCTGCTGCTGCTCGCGGCGCGCCAGGCCTTCACGCGCGCGAGCCTCGCCACGGCAACGCTGTTCGCACTGACCGGCCTGCTGCTGACCCTCGGCTATGGGACCGTCGGTGCCCTGATCCTCGGTGGCGGCTTCCAGCCGCACATCACGACGGCCATCAACGCGGCGTATTTCGCCGTCGAGACCATGTCGACCGTCGGTTACGGCGACATCACCCCGGTGTCGAGCGACGCGCGGATCTTCACGATCTCGCTGATCGTGCTCGGTCTGGGCGTGTTCGCCACCGCCCTGCCGGCGATCGCCGGCCCCTTGATCGACAAGCGGCTGATGAACCTGCTGCAGCCGCGAAGAAGAGGCAAGATGAAGCGCATGTCCCATGTCATCGTGGTGGGCGACGGCCCGCTCGCCCAGGATACGGCCCGGGCGCTGCTTGCCCGAGGCCTGCAGGTCACCAGCATCGTGGCGGACAAGCCGCCCGAGGACGAACAGCACACCGAGGATGTGCTGGTCGGCGACGGCAGCGACACCGAAATCCTGCGCCAGGCGGACATCGCCAAGGCGCGCGCAGTCCTCGCGCTCAGCGAGGACGACTCCTACAACGCCTTCGTCGTGCTCGCGGCGAAGGAAATGAACCCCGAGGTGCGCACGGTGGCTGCCGTCGGCGACACGCGCAACACCGGACGCCTCGCCCGCACCCGGCCCGATGTGCTGCTCACCCTGCCGCTGCTCGGCGGGGAGCTGCTCGCCATGGCTCTCAGCGGCGAGCAGATCCAGACCGATGCGCTGATCACCCAGCTGCTGAAACTCGGTTAGCGTGCGCCATGCTCAGAGGGCGCCCACCGCGTACGCCAGACGCAGCCGGTCGAGGGCCGAGTCGAGCCTGGCATTGTTGTAGTCCTCCTCGGCCTGCGTGCGCAGCGTGACGGCCTCCAGCACCTGGGTATTCGAGGCGAGCCCCACGCCGTAGAGCTGACGCGAGATGCGCAGGTTCTCCTGCGCCTGCGCGATAGCGGCGCGCGACGCCTGTACACGCGCGCGGGCTGCCGCGAGCGTCAACCAGTCGGCGCGCACCTCGAGCGCGATGCGCGAGCGCAGATCGGCGAGCCGATGCCGCTCGGCGCGACTGCGCGAGCGCAGCGCGTCGGCTTCGTTGGCGGCCGCGCCGCCGTCGAAGAGCTTCCAGGTGAACCCGACGCCCACGGAGGAGAAGTTCTGGCGGTTGAGAATCTGGTTGTCGAAATGCGTATAGCCGCCGACCGCGGCAAGGTGCGGCAGCCTGCTTGCGGTCGCGGCACGCGCCCGCGCCGCCAGCGCCCCGGCCCGCGCCGCGAGCGCGTGCAGCTCCCCGCGGTTGGCGAGCGCACGCTCGATCAGCTGTGCGAGCGGCAGCCGGTCGACCGCGAAGGTCGGCAGCACCGGATCGAGATGCGGGATGCGCCCGAGCGGCTCGCCGAGCAGCCGGTTGTACTCCTCCTGCGAGACCGCGAGCGCATTGCGGGCGTTCACCTGGCTCGAGCGCGCATTGGCGAGCGCCACGTCGGCGGCGAGCAGATCGCTCTTGGCCACCATGTGCCGGTTGAATTTGGCCTGCACGTCACGCAGGTGAGCCACGAGACTCCTGACGCTCGCGTCCGCGACCCGGACCTGCTCCTGCGCGCGCAAGACCGCGACATACGCCTCGGCCACCTCGAGCTTCACGTCTGCCGCCGTCGCCTGCTGCTCGGCGTCCGCCCCCCGCACTCCGGCGCGTGCCGCGGCGACACCGGCGCGGATCGCCCCGCCGGTGTAGAGCGGCACGCGCATCTGCACCGTTGCACTGACGTACTGGTTGTCCTTGAAGATCGGACCGGAGCGGAACGCGAGCGACGGGGTGAGCACCTGCAGTTCCGGCGCCTGCCCCAGGTGCGAGTAGCTGGCCTCGGCATCGATGCTCGGCCACCGGGCGTCGCGCGCCGCCCGTTCGCCGGAGCGTGCGGCCTGCACTTCCGCGGCCGCAGCCGCCAGCGTCTGGTTGCGCGCCGCGGCAAGCCGCCACGCCTGCTCGAGCGTCCCTGCCCTCGCCTGCAGCACAAGCGCCGCGCCCGCCAGGAACACCACGGGACTGAGCTGCCGCACGCCTGCTCTCATGACTCGGTGCCCTTCAGGGATACGATGCCGAGCGTCTTCAGCACATAGCGCTCGTAGACCGGGGTGATCGATCCGGTGCGCACCTTGCGCAGGAAGTACTTCTCGAACGCCACCTTGCCGAGGTGGACCCACTTGCCGACCCGCGTCCAGGTCACGTTGCGCGGCGGAATTTGCGGCAACGCGACGAACGCAGCCCCGGTATCGCCGAAGTCCGCCAGACAGATCGCGTTCCAGGTCGCCTCGGCGTGGGCACTGCGGCCCTCGAGCTCCGCGCCGATGTTCTCGCAGATCGCCGAGACCATCGACTCGATCATGTAGCCGGTTTTCGGCGCGCCGGTCGGTACCGGGGTCGCCTCGACCGGCGGAATGGCGACGCACACGCCGGCCGAGAAGATGTTGGGATATTTCTTCGAGCGCTGATGCTGATCGATGAGCACGAATCCGCGCGGGTTGCACAGTCCGGGCACCGCAGCGACCGCATCGACGCCCTTGAACGCCGGCAGCACCATCGCGAAGCGGAAGGCGAGCTTGTGCTCATGCTTCGGCTGCGCCTGCTCGTCGAACTCCTGCACGAGCATCTCCCCGGCGCTCACCGCGCTGACTTTGGCGTTGGTGATCCACTTGATGTGCCGCTGGCGCAGTTCGGCCTCCATCAGGCCCTTGCTGTCGCCGACGCCCCCCAGGCCCATGTGCCCGATGTACGGCTCGCTGGTGACGAAGGTCATCGGCACCCGGTCGCGCAGCTTGCGCCGGCGCAGATCGGCATCCACGATCATCGCGAACTCGTACGCGGGGCCGAAGCAGCTCGCGCCCGCGGCCGCGCCGATCACGATCGGCCCGGGGTCGCGCAGGAACTGCTGGTACTGCTCCCAGGCACTCACCGCGTGCGCCTGCGTGCAGATCGAGGTGGTGTGCCCGTCGGGTCCGAGCCCCGGTACCTCCTCGAACGCGAGCTTCGGTCCCGTGGTGATCACCAGATAGTCGTAGTCGAGCGTCGTCTTGTCGCGCAGCGTCAGCACGCGGTGCTCGGCATCGATCGAGTCGACCGTCTGCTCGACCCATTCGATGCCGTGCGCCGCCAGCGGCTCGCGCATCGCGACGCGCGTCTTCTCGCGCTCGCGCCAACCGACCGCCACCCAGGGATTTGACGGCGTGAACTCGAAGTACGGCGATGAACCGATGAGTGTGACGCGATGCGTCCTGCCGAGACGCTTACGCATCGCGTACGCGCACGGCACCCCGCCGAGACCGGCACCGATAATGGCTATATGGGCCATGTGAACCCCCAGAGTGACAACGCTCGAACGTGTCTGACACGCCGAATCACCGCAAAGAGCCGCCCGTCAGGCATGAGCGTCCTTCGCTTCCGCGCCGCCTGCACGTGCTTCACGCCGTTTCAGGTGCGCGTAGTACAGAACCGGGATCACCACCAGCGTCAGCAGCGTCGAGACGAAGATGCCGAACAGCAGTGAGATCGCAAGGCCGTTGAAGATCGGGTCGGAAAGGATGAACACCGCGCCGAGCATGGCGGCCACCGCGGTGAGCACGATGGGTTTGGCGCGGGTCGCACCGGCGCGTATCACCGCCTCCTCGAGCGAGAAGCCGGCGCGGACCGCCCCGTCGATGAAGTCCACCAGCAGGATCGAGTTGCGCACGATGATGCCCGCGAGCGCGATCATGCCGATCATGGAGGTAGCGGTGAACTGCGCCCCGAACAGCGCGTGCCCCGGCAACACGCCGATGACTGTGAGCGGGATCGGCGCCATGATGATCAGGGGCACGAAGTACGAACCGAACTGCGCGACGATGAGCAGATAGATCAGCGCGAGCCCGACCGAGTAGGCAATGCCCATGTCACGGAAGGTGTCGTACGTGATCTGCCACTCTCCGCCCCACTTGATCGCGAACTCGTTGGGGTTCGAAGGCGGTTGGATGAAATGCTGCACCACGTGCACGCCGGCCGGCGGATCGCGGTGCAGCAGCGCGGCGATCGAGAACATGCCGTAGAGCGGGCTGTCCACCCGCCCGGCCATGTCACCGGTCACGTACGTCACCGGCAGCAGGTCGCGGTGGAAGATCGGCTGCTGCCAGGTACGCTGTTCGACCCGCACGACGGAAGACAGCGGCACGAGCGCCCCGCTCGCGGCGCGCACCCGCAGTGCGAGCACCTTGGAGATGCGTGCCTGATCGGCCGGCGACAGTTCGAGGCGCACCGGAATCAGATCGCGCTCGCGCCCGATGTGCACGTAGGTGGCATCGTAGCCATGCAGCGCGAGCGCCACGGTGCGTGCGATGGCCTGCTGCGTCACCCCGAGCAGCGCCGCCTTCTGCCGCTCGACGTGCAGCACCAGTCGCGGCGCCGGCGCATCGACGCTGTCGTCGATGTCGACGATGCCTGCGGTGTGCTCGAAGTCCTTGCGCACCGCGAGGGCGATCTGGCGCTGTTTGGCGTAACTCGGCCCGTAGATCTCGGCCACGATGGGCGCCTGTACGGGCGGCCCCGGCGGGATCTCCACCACCGCGATCGCCGCGCCGAAGCGGCGTGCCACCGGCTCGAGCTTCTGTCGCGCCGCGAGTGCGATCGCGTGACTTTCGCGATCCCGATCGCCCTTCGGCACCAGCTCGACCGCGATCTCCCCGAGCCGCGGACTGTGCCGCAGGTAGTACTGGCGCACCAGGCCGTTGAAGTTCACCGGCGCCGCCGTGCCGGCGTACACCTGATAGTCGCTGACATCGGGCATGCGCGCGAGCACCTGCGCGAGCGCATCGAGCACGTGCGCGGTGCGCTCCACCGGCGTACCCACCGGCATGTTGACCACGACCTCGAACTCGGATTTGTTGTCGAAGGGCAGCATCTTCATCACCACCGCCTCGAGCACCACCAGACTCACGGCGAGGAGGATCGCCGCGCCGATACCGGAGTACAGCCAGCGACGCCGGCGTTGGCCCTCGGGACCGGCGAGAAACGGTCCGACCACGCGCTGGAACAGCCCGAGCAGCGGCAATTGCTGGCCGTGCTCGAGCGGCTCGATGTGGGTCTTGCCGAGCAGCTTGCGGCACAGCCAGGGCGTGAACATCAGCGCCACGCCGAGCGAGAGCAGCATTCCGGAGCTGGCGTTGATTGGAATGGGGCTCATGTAGGGGCCCATCAGGCCGCCGACGAACGCCATCGGCATCAATGCCGCGATGACCGTGAAGGTCGCGAGAATGGTCGGTCCGCCGACCTCATCGACCGCCACCGGAATGATGTCGCTCAGCGTGCCGCCGCCGAGACGCATGTGGCGGTGGATGTTCTCCACCACGACGATCGCATCATCGACCAGGATGCCGATGGAGAAGATCAGTGCGAAGAGCGACACGCGGTTGATGGTGAAGCCCCAGGCCCACGAGGCGAACAGCGTCGCCATCAGGGTGACACCGACCGCTGCCCCGACCACCACCGCCTCGCGCCGGCCCATGGTGAGCATGACGAGCAGCACGACCGAGAGTGTCGCTTCGAAGAGCTTCTCGATGAGCTCCTTCGCCTTCTGATCGGCGCTATGGCCGTAGTTGCGCGTGACGGTGACGTGCACCCCGGCAGGAATGTACGTGCCACCGAGCTCGCGCACGCGCTGCATCACCGCATCGGCGATGGTGCTGGCATTGGTGCCACTCTTCTTGGCGATGGCGATCGTCACCGCCGGCGCCTCGCTCACCTGGGGCAGGTGCCGGGCGGCAGCGCCCGCCCCGGTCCCGAACCAGACGTAGTCGTGCGGCGCATCGGGCGCGGCGGAAACTTGCGCGACGTCCGTCAGATAGATCGGCTGCCCGTCGTGCACACCGACCACCAGACGGGCGACGTCGGCGCGTCCGGCGAGGAAGGTCCCGGCCTGCACCGGCACGACGTGATCGCCGCCGATCAGGTCACCGGCCTGGCGCACCAGATTGGCCGCCTGCAGGGCCCGGGCGACGTCCGAGGCGGCCAGCCCGTAGGCGGCGAGCCGACCCGGCTCGAGCCGCACGCGCACGATGCTCTGCGGGGCACCGATGGTGTACACCTTGCGGGTGCCCGGGATGCGCTTCAGCTGCGTCTCGATCGCATGGGCCACCTGCCCGAGCTGGTAGGAGCCGTAGCGCGGCGCGTCGCTCCAGAGCGTCAGAGTG
>JAKADE010000079.1 GCA_021820785.1 Pseudomonadota bacterium | reverse complement strand
ATTGCAACCGACGACGAGGCGATTGCGGCGGCGGCCCGCGGCTTCGGGGCGCGCGCGCGATTGACCTCGGCGCAGCATGCTTCGGGCACCGACCGCATCGCCGAACTGGCCCGGCTCGAGGGCTGGGCGGATGAGGACATCGTGGTGAACGTGCAGGGCGATGAGCCGCTGATCCCGCCGGCGATCATCGCCCAGGTGGCCGCGCTGCTTGCCGCGACACCGGGCGCGGCGATCGCGACACTCGCCACGCCCATCGAGACGCTCGAGGAGTTCTTCGATCCGAACGTGGTCAAGGTCGTGACGGATACCCAAGGCCGGGCACTGTACTTCTCGCGTGCCCCCATCCCCTGGGTGCGGGACGGAGCGCCGGCGGGCCTAGCCAGTCAGCGCCGCTTCGATGGGGCGCGCCGTCACGTGGGGCTGTATGCGTACCGGGTGTCGGCGCTGCGGATTCTGTGCTCGCTGCCGAGTTCGCCGCTCGAGGCCGACGAGAAGCTCGAGCAGCTGCGCGCCCTCGAGCACGGTCTGATCATCCAGGTGGCCGATGCGCTGCAGCGCCCGGGGCCCGACGTCAATACCGCCGAGGACCTGCGCCGCGTGGCCGGCCTGCTCGGCTGAGCGGGCGAGCTGAAACCTTATGATATCTTTGGGTTTGCAGGGGTCCGGCGGCTGGAACTTCGCTGCATCGACCGGCGTCCATTGATACAGGCAGGGGCACGATTTGCCCCGATGGCGTCCCGCAACGGGACGGGAAACGTATGCGCGAACACATGAGCGCTTCATCGAGATTCCGGCGTGGGCTGCGGGTTGCCGTGGCGGGGATGGTATTGGCTGCGCTCACGGCATGCGCCACGACGCAGTACGACCAGCCGGTGGCGTACAACATCCCGCGGCCCAACACGACCGTGTACGCCTATCCCATGCACAACCAGTCGACCGAACGCCAGAGCCGCGACCGGTACGAATGCAGCGTCTGGGCGGTGCACCAGACCGGGTTCGATCCCAGTGCGCCGGACGTGCCGGTGTATGACCGGGTGGCCGTCCAGGGGCCGCCGCCCGGCACGGATACGGCCCTCGGCGCCATCGCCGGTGCCGTGATCGGCGCGGCGCTGTCGGACCGCTGGGACCGCGGCTCGGGCGCAGTGTTCGGCGCCCTCACCGGGGCGATGATCGGCAGCGCCGGCGATGCCGCCAATGCCCAGGCCAATGACCAGGCGATGAACTCCGCAGCCCGGGAGCAGGCCCGCCAGATGGCACACAAGGCCATGGACTACCGGCGCGCACTGAGCGCTTGCCTGCAGGCGCGCGGTTACAGCGTCCGGTAAACAGGCGGTTCCGGTTGAAGCGAGCCTGGATGCTCGCGACCCCATCGTTTCAAGCCATTTTGTGTAGCGCCCCGCGATGCGCGGCGTCGGCGCGTCCCGTCCCGTCGCGCCGCCGATACATCCGCGAGGAACAGCTGCGCCCCGCCGGACGCTCGGCGTGCAGCAGGGCTGCGGGCCGTCTTCGCAGGGTGCTTGACAGCGTGTGATGCGGAACGTAATTTAAGTGGAAGCGTTTCCACATTTGCGCTCCATTGGCGTGCGTTGCATGAGCGCAACAAATCGTCAGTCGTCACAGTGTCATGAGGGGGGTTTGTACATGAGTCGGAAGACGTCGCGTAACGGATCGAAGAACGCCATCAAAAAGGGGACTCGCCTCGCCGGCCTTGGCCGCGCGGCGTACGGGAACCTCGGGCTGTCAGGGCTGGCACTCGGCTCGCTCTCCCTGGGCATCGGCGGGGTCGCCCATGCTCACAATCTCCCGGCCCGCAAGGGCTCGGATCAGCCGGCCGCGCCCGCCAAGGCGGCGAAGGCCAGACGGCGTGGATTCAAGGCAACGCCGCTCGCTTCGGCAGGCACCTTCGCGCCGAATGGAGCGGGCCTGTACGCGCAGAACAGCGCGTCGCCTGCAAGCGCCATGGCCGCGGCAAACGGTGAATCGGCCGACAGCGCCCAGATGACCCCCAACGGCCAGATGGCCGGGCAATCCTCGGCCACGACGCTCGCGCCGATCGTGGTCACCGGCATCCGCGGCTCCCTGATGCGCTCCCTCGCGATCAAGCGCGATTCGATCGGCGTCGTCGATGCGATCTCCGCTGAGAGCATCGGCCAGTTTCCCGACTCCTCGGTCGGCGGCGCCCTGGCACATCTGCCTGGCGTGACCATCAACCGCGGTTCGACGAGCTTCAGCGCCGTGTCCGGAACGGCGACCGGCCTGGCGCAAGGCGTGAACGTCAACGGCTTCGGCGGGTCATTCAACACGGTACTGGTGAACGGCCGGCAGATCGCCTCCGGCAACGGACAGAACTTCGACTTCGCCTCCCTGGGCGCGATGTACGTCGGACAGATCGACGTGCTGAAGACGCCCGACATGGCCCTGTCCTCGGGCAATATCGGTTCGGTCATCAACGTCAAGATGCTCACCCCGTTCGAGAATCCCGGCCTGCACGCCGGGGTGAACGTCGGCGGGACCGATTACACGATGAACGGAGGCATCCGCCCGGCGGTCGGCGGTCTGTTCAGCGATACCTTCGATCACAACAAGTTCGGCATCCTGATCGACGGGGACTACACCGACTACCGCACGACGACCCACCACACGGACGTCGCCGGATGGGAAGGTGTCGCGGCCGGCAACTTCGCCTGCGCGAACCTGGCTGCGAACGCGACCACCGCATTTGGCAGCACCGGCTGCGCAAGCGTCGGGCCGAACGCGTCCGGCAATGTGCAGGTGCCGGTCTGGTATCCCCAGCAGTTGAGCATGTACCTGGAGCGTGTCGATACGCGCAGCAAGGACGGTCGCGTGGTCCTGCAGTGGCACCCGAGCAACTCGGTGCTCGTGACCCTCGATGACAACTACTCATCCTGGAACCAGCGCAATGACAGCTGGGCGCGCACCACCTGGTTCGGCGCGTTCCCCGATACCACGGTCGACAGCAACGGCACGATCACCAATTTCAATTACACCGGCCCGACCGACCTGCAGGCGATCCAGCAGACCGACTACATCGTGACGAACACCTACGGCGCGAACGTGCTGTGGAACGTCAACGACAACTGGACGCTGGAGGTCGATGCCGACCAGTCCGTCTCGAAGTTCAATCCGAACGGCAACACCAGCAGCATCCAGGGCGATGTGGGCTACGGCGACGCCATCAACAACTATACCGGCGGCATGGTGGTGAGCAGCAGCAATGCCGTGCCGTACTGGAGCGCCTATGGTCCGAACGCGGTCGCGAGCGGTTCGGGCGTCGTCGCCTCGCCGAATTACCTCGGCCTGAATCCGTACATCATCGGTTCGCACATTCTTCCGCTGACGACTCTGCAGAGCGGCGACCAGATCAACGAAGCGACCATCCGGGCCACGTGGACCCCGGGCGACAGCACGAAGCTCACCTTCGGGGCCCAGTTCCTCGATGACGACTGGAACACGAAGGAGTACGACACCTTCGCGAACAACTACTGGGAGCTGTGGTCGGGCTACGGGCCGGCCTCCGGCGACACCCAGGGTGTGAACCTGCCGTCTTCCCTGGGATTTGCCCCGATCAGCACCGGAACCTGGATGCCGGGCTACAGTGGCAACGGCAATCTGCCCCCGCAACTGCTGTCCTACAATCCGTGGTCGCTGCTGAGCTACCTGGAGACGCAGCCGATCGATTCGCAGTGGAACCCCACCACCGGCTATCCGCGCTATACCGGCGGCGTGCCGACCCAGGCGCTGGTGACCGGATCGGTGCAGCACGTGGCCCGCATGAACTATTCGCCGTTCGTGCAGGTGAGCCACAACTTCCGGGTCGATGGCATGCGTTTGATGACCCGACTCGGCATGCGCTATCAGCGCACCGACGAGCAGATCGCCGGACTGGCCGCGCCCCTGCAGTCGGTGACCTGGCAGGGTGCAGCCGACCCGACGCAGTACGTGTTCGCGTATGGCTCGCCGCAGTGGACGCAGACCTCGCTGTCATACGGATATTTCCTGCCCTCGCTGGACCTCGCGCTGTGGCCGACGCATGACCTCGAGACGGCGTTCGACTTCTCGCGCACGGAATCGGCGCCGCCGAACGGCCAGATCATTCCGAACACGAGCTACGGCGGTCTGGTGAACGCGCTGACGGCGACCGGAAACAACCCGGGACTGAAGCCGTATCTGTCGAACAACTTCGACTTCCGTCTCACCTGGTATTACAAGCACGGCGACTACGCCGAACTGCATCCGTTCTACAAGCAGGTGTCGAACTTCCCGACCTCGAGCGTGCAGAACGTCACGGTTCCGATCAACGATCCGGCGCCGTGCTCGTACAACCAGAACGGCCACATCCTGTTCACCGACGCCAACTGCGGCAAGCCGATGGTGTTCGCGGAGACGACCTTCACGAACAAGCTGTCGGCTGACGTGACGGGCGTATCGGCGACCTGGCAGCAGCTGCTGCCGTATGGATTCGGCGTGCTGATCAACGGTACGTGGATGCACAGCAACGCGAACTTCGACAATTACAATCTCACGTCGAACCAGTTCGCCCTGACCGGCGTCGGCAATTCGGCCAACGGCACGCTCTTCTACCAGAAGGGCAAGTGGCAGGCGCGCGTGACGGTGAACTGGCAGGGCAAGCTGCTGCTCGGTCTCGGTCAGCAGAACGACAGCAGTGCGTTCGGTGCCGAGCCGGTCTACGAGGCGCCGTTCACGCAGCTGGACCTGTCGACCAACTACAAGATCGACAGGCACCTGAACGTGTACTTCACCGCGAGCAACCTGCTGGACTCGGTCTACCACACGTATGGTCGGTTCTCGAACCAGACGTTGAACCTGATCGACTACGGCACCTCGCTCTCGTTCGGAGTTCGCGCCCAGTTCTGATCCCGTGAAACCGGTCCGCTCGGTAGTCATCGTCGGCGGAGGAACCGCCGGCTGGCTCACCGCAGGCATCATCGCCGCCCGCCATCAACCTCGGATGAAGGCGGGCGGCTTCTCGGTCACGCTGGTCGAGTCACCGGATATCCGCACCATCGGTGTGGGTGAGGGGACCTGGCCGACGATGCGCTCGACACTCGAGCGCATCGGTGTGTCCGAGACGGCGCTGTTTCGCGAGTGTGATGCTGCCTTCAAGCAGGGCGGGAAGTTCGTCGGCTGGACCACCGGGGAACCGGGGGATGCGTACCATCATCCGCTGATGATTCCGCACGGGTTCTCGCGCGTGAATCTGGTCCCGCACTGGCTGGCGGAGACACGCGGTGCGAGCTTCTGCGATTTCGTGACGCCGCAGGGACGGCTGTGCGATCAGGGTCTGGCGCCAAAGACGATCGCCCAGGGCGAGTATCGTTCCGCAGCGAATTATTCGTATCACCTGAATGCGGGCAAGTTCGGCCCGTTTCTCGCCAGGCACTGCATCGAGCAGCTGCGGGTCCGCCATGTCCTGGCGGACGTCACCGCGGTCAACCAGGGCGAGTCGGGCGACATCACGGGCCTCGAGACGGCACAGGCCGGCACCATCGAGGGCGACCTGTTCGTCGACTGCAGCGGCTTTCGCGCGCTGTTGCTCGGCGAGACGCTGAAGGTGGACTTCAAGCCGTGCTCGGATGTCCTGCTCTGCGATACGGCGCTTGCCGTGCAGGTGCCGTACGATACGCCCGATCAGCCGATGGCATCGGAAACGATCGCCACGGCGCAGGAGGCGGGGTGGATCTGGGACATCGCGCTGCCGACCCGGCGCGGGATCGGGCATGTGTATTCGAGCCGGCACATGAGCGAAGAGGCCGCGCGCGAGACACTGCTGCGCTACATCGGGGCGCAGCACCGGGATCTGCCGGTGCGCAAGATTCCAATCCGTTCGGGGCATCGGCAGACGTTCTGGAAGAACAACTGCCTGGCGGTCGGGCTGGCGCAGGGATTTCTCGAGCCGCTCGAGGCATCCGCGATCGTTCTGGTGGAGCTCTCGGCGAAGCTGCTCGCCGAACAGATGCCGGCATGCCGGGAAGTGATGGACATCGTCGCGCGGCGTTTCAACGAGGTGACCGCCTACCGCTGGGGCCGGATCATCGATTTCCTCAAGCTGCATTACGTGCTCACGCGGCGCACCGACACCGCGTTCTGGCGTGATAATGTCGACCCGGCGACCGTGCCGCAACGGCTGCAGGATATGCTGACGCTGTGGAAATACCAGTCGCCGTGGTTCTTCGACGAGCTCGACCGGCTGGAGGAGGTCTTCCCGGCGGCGAGTTATCAGTACGTGCTGTACGGCATGGGCTTTCGCACCGAGGTGGTGCCGGAGGAGCGCGCCGAAACGTCCGCGACTGCCGTGAAGCTGGTCGAGGAGAATGCGCGGATGACCGCTGAGCTGTGTGCGCGGCTGCCGAAGAACCGCGAGCTGTTGAGCCGAATCTACCAGTACGGGCTGCAGCCCGTTTGATCTGACGCGTACCGCCTCATGAGCAATATCGTACCGCTGAACAAAGAGAAATTCCGGGACCTGAAGGTCGACGGACGGCCGTCGGCGGCGCACGGGGACAATCAGCACTTCGTGCAGGTGATCGTCGGGGAGTTCTCGCACCTGCTGGTGCACTATCCGATCCTCTTCGGCAAGCATCGGGACACCGGGCAGTTCTTCTGCGGCGTGATGCTGGGCTTCATCGAGGGCGAGAATCAGTTTCTCGACGACTGGCGCCAGGAGCCGGAGTTCTACCGGCCATTGAGCCTGCAACGCGGCCCGTTCTACATCAATGGCCCGGAGCTGGCGATCGATCTGGACGATCCGCGGGTCGGTGCCGAGGGCGGCCAGCCGCTGTTCAGCGAGCAGGGGCAGCCGAGCCGGTACCTGCAGCGGATCATCTGGGCATTCCAGGATCTGCAGCCGGGTATCGAGCAGACCCGGATCTTCATCGCGCGTCTGCTTGAGCTGAACCTGATCGAGCCGATCGACATCGAGGTCGAGTTCGAGGACGGCACGCTGCGCCACTGCGACGGCTTGTACACGATCAATCAGGACACGCTCGCGCGGTTGACCGATACCGTGGTGGTCGAGCTGTTTCGGCGCGGCTACTTGGCCCTGATCCACATGATGATCAATTCGCTGAAGCAGGTGCGGGTGATGGCCCGGACCAAGAATGCGCGCCTGCTGAAGAAGACCGAGGGGCTGGTTTCGGCGCAGGGCGCGATCGGTGTGTGACGCTGCGCCGCCGCGAGCGGGCTGCGGTCAGCCGGTGCGCTGATTCGCCGCGGCCAGCCGGCGCACCGAATCGCGCCAGAGGATCTTCGTGGGGATCTCCCGCTCGACCGGCAGGGCGGATCCGTAGCACATGTTCAAGAGCCGGTGCACCGCGTTGGTCGCGATCTCGACCCAGGGAATGAGCACCGTGGTGAGCGGAGGGGCGGCGACGGCCGACAGATCGATGTTGTCGTAACCCATGACCGAGATGTCCTTCGGCACCGATATCCCGAACTGACTCAGGTACGAGAGGGCACCGATCGCCATTTCGTCGTTGGCGCAGAACAGCGCCGTGAACGATTCGGCTGACTCGAGCAACGTGTGTGTGCCGGAGCGGCCGCTCTCGGGCGTGAAGTTGCCGTGCACGCGCGGCAGGGCTTCGGCGTCGATGCCGTATTCGTCGAGCGTCTCGTAGAACCCGCGCATGCGCAGCGCGTTGTCGCGGGATTCCTTCGGTCCTTCGATGACCGCCAGACGCCGGTGACCGGCTTCGCACAGCGTCCGGGCCGCGAGCGCACCGGCGGCGCGGTGATCGGGGTTGAAGCACTGCTCCTGCAGGTGCGGCAGACTGCGGTTCAGCAGCACGAAATTGCGCTGCAGCCGGGCGATGTGTTCCGCGTCGGACGGCGCGAGCGCCGTGCCCATCAGCAGCAGCCCGTCGCAGCCGCGGTCGGTGAGGAATTCGGCGCCGGCGAGTGCCTCCTTGCGCTCATCGTGCGGCTCGAGGCCGAAGTTCACCACCATGTGGCATTGCTGCGCGTGCAGTGCGAGGAAGATCGCATGCAGGATCGGCGTGTAGAACGATCCGGAAACCACCGGGATGAACACGCCGATCATGCGCGAGTGACCCTTCTGCAGCACGCGTGCCGCGTGCGAGGGGCGGTACTGCAGCGCCTCGATCGCCTGGGTCACCCGCTTGATGGCATCCTGCGAAACGGGGCCCTTGCCGGCGATGACGCGCGATGCGGTACCAACACCGACTCCGGCGAGCTTGGCCACGTCTTTGATGGTTGCCATCTGTATATATTATCAGAATTCGACTGCAGCCGGCCGCGGCCGACCTGACATGCGCAGCGACGCACGGGCGGACGGTGGTACAGACACTGCGGGAAAATGCACCTAGAATCTGCCGCACTTGAGGGGTTGGATGAGCGGAGCTGGCGTGAAAATCCTGTTCGTGTGTCTGGGTAACATCTGCCGCTCGCCGACGGCCGAGGGCGTGTTTCGCGCGGTGGCGGCACGGGAACTGCCCGAAGTGGCATTCACGGTCGACTCGGCCGGCACGGCCGGTTATCACGTCGGGGAGCCGCCGGACAGCCGCACGTGCGAGGCGGCGCTGCGACGCGGGTATGACCTTTCCGGGCTGCGCGCGCGCGTGGTTGAGCCGCGCGATTTCGAGGTGTTCGACCTGATCCTTGCCATGGACCGGCAGAATCTCGCGACACTCGAGCGGCGCGCACCGGCCGCGGCGCGCGCCCGGTTGCGGCTGCTGCTGGAATTTGCCCCGCAGAGCGGCCTGCTGGAAGTGCCGGATCCGTACTATGGCGGAGCGACTGGGTTCGAGCAGGTGCTTGACCTGGTCGAAGCCGCGTCGCTCGGCCTGTGCGCTGCGGTGCGCCGCGGGGAGTTGGCGCTCTAGGGCGAATCGATCCCCCTGGGACGCGGTGCGTCCCAGGGGGAAGCGGCCTATTCCTCGGTGCCGCGCCGGCTGGGCGTCCACTCGGCCGGCGCCGAGGTCCACACCACGTGCGGCTTGCCGTCCTGGGCGCTGGCGGGCGGCGCTGAGACCGGCTCGACGTGCACGGTGGCCGGTTTCGGCTCCTCATGCCACGCCACGGGCTTCTCCTCGCGGGTCGTCGCCGGAGCGGGCGGCGGGAGGCTCGGTGCCGCCTGCACCGGAGCGCTTGCCGGGGCCGGCTCGGTCGGCCGGAATGCGGGCGCTGGCTCGAACGATTCCCGCGTATCCCGTGCGGCCTGCGGTGTCTGCGCCTCCTGTCGTTCGGCTGCGCCGAACTCCTGTGAAGCTTCGCGGGCGCCGCCGCCTTCAGTCAGGCGGTTCTCGCCCGCTGCATTCTCACTCCGCGCGCCACCGCGCCGTCCGCCCCGGCGCCCGCGCCGCCGTCCGCGCCGCTCGCCGCGTTCGGAGGCTGGCCGCTCGCCGCCGGCCACCGCGGCCTCACTCGGGCCGCTGGTGCTGGCGGCTGCCGCCGCCGGCGCCTCCGGCGGACGAGGCGAGCCCAGGTCGCGTTCCCGGTCCCGATCTCGGTCACGCGGACGCCGATCGGAGCGATCCCGCCGACCCTCGGCACTGCGACCCTCGGCACTGCGGCCC
>JAKADE010000078.1 GCA_021820785.1 Pseudomonadota bacterium | reverse complement strand
CGGATGCAGGAAGCGCCCGAGAATCCAGAAATACCGCGCCGTCGGCACATCAATGGTCGCAAACGACAGCAGCGCGAGTGCGGCGCAGATCAGCAGCACGAGCAGCCAGATTTCCATCACGACGGAGAAGCGTTTCACGTAGTCGATACCTCCGGCGCGACGGTAGCATCTCGAGCGTTGCGCCGCGAGCGCAGCGTGGGGCGACGCACGAGCTGACGCGAGACTTCTGCATTGCGGCGGTGCACGGCGGCGCCGCAATCTCACGACGTTTCGCAATACGATGGGATGGCAGAGCGGCGGGATATTCGCGTCGGTAGCGGGCGACGCCAGGGTGCAGGAGTGTGCGCGCCGCGGGCGCAGCGGCCTGAGCGTGCGAGCGCATCACCGTGGCGCGAGTGGCGGGCAGCGACGGCAACGCCGCGCGCGCACCACCGCAGAGGCCCGCAGGCGCATCACGAGGGGAACGGTCGTAGCTGCGGGCGGCCGGGCGTCAGAACTCCAGCCACTCCTCGCGGCCGCCGCCCGCGGCGCGCTTCTGCGACGGTCGCGCGGGGTGCGTCGTGGCATTGCGGGGCGGCACACGGCGGGCCGGCGCTGCGGAACGTCCTGCAGGTGCCCCTTCGTTCGACGTGTGCTCCCGACTGCCGACCGCCGCGGCCAGTTCGTCGACTTGCTGCAGAATCGCCTCGCTCGCAGCAGACGCCTGTTCCACCAGCGCCGCATTCTGCTGGGTGACGTCGTTCATCTGCGTGACCGCGCGGGCGATCTGATCGATGCCGCCGGTCTGCTCACCCGAGGCCGCAGCGATTTCAGCCACGATGTCAGTCACCTTCTGCACCGCACCGACGATGTCGCGCAGGCTTTCCCCGGATTGCGTCACGAGGCGCGAGCCGTCCGCGACCTTCGCGCCGCTGTCCTGAATCAGCGCCTTGATTTCCTTTGCGGCCGAAGCGGAGCGGCCCGCGAGGTTGCGCACTTCGGAGGCCACGACCGCAAATCCGCGCCCCTGCTCGCCGGCACGCGCCGCCTCCACCGCCGCGTTCAGTGCGAGCAGATTCGTCTGAAACGCGATCTCGTCGATCACGCCGATGATGGCGGCAATCTTGCGGCTTGCGACGCTAATCGCCTCCATCGCCGCGACCGCCTCGGTGACCACGCTGCCGCCGCGCTCGGCGCTCGCACGCGCCTCGCCCGCCAGTTGGTTCGCGTCGGCTGCGCTCTGCGAGTTGTGCTTGACGGTCTCGGTCATTTCCTTCATCGAAGCGGCGATCTGCTCCAAGCTCGCCGCCTGCTCCTCGACCCGCTGACTCAAGCTGGCATTACCGTCGGCGATGTCCCGCGCGCTCACCGTCACTTCACCGACCGCGTGGCGTATCCGCCCGACCAGTTCATCGAGCTGCTGCGTCAGGCGCTTGCGCTCGGTGATGTCAGTGGCGAACTTGACGACCTTGGTCGGTCGTCCGTCGGCGCCCAGGATCGGAGTGTAGGCCGCCTGCAGCCAGACTTCCCGAGCGCCCTTGGAGAGCCGGCGATATTCACCGGAATCGTGTTCGCCCCGGCCGAGTTTCGCCCAGAAGGCGCGGTATTCGCCGCTGTCGGCGAACGCCGGATCGACGAACATGCGGTGGTGTTTGCCGCGGATCTCCCCGAGGGAGTACCCGACGACGCGCAGGAAGTTCTCGTTGGCGTCACGGATGGTGCCGTCCAGATCGAATTCGATGATCGCCTGTACCTTGTCGATCGCGCGCAGCTTGGCCTCGAAGTCGGCCGCATCGAGTTTTCGGGCGGTGACGTCGGTGCAGATCTTCACGACCTTGAATGGCTGGCCCTGGGGATCCAGGATCGGGTTGTAGGTCGCCTGCAGCCAGACGTCCCGTGCACCCTTGCCGAGCCGTCGGTACTGGCCTGCGCAGAATTCGCCGCGGGCCAGTTTCGCCCAGAACTCGCGGTATTCCGCGCTGGCGGCGAATGCCGCATCGACGAACATGCGGTGATGGTTGCCCCGGACTTCCTCGAGCGAGTACCCGACGACGCTGAGGAAGTTCTCGTTGGCCGTGAGAATCGTACCGTCGAGCGCGAATTCGATTACGGCCTGGGACCGCTCGATGGCCGCCGCGAGGCCGCGCAGACTCGCCTGTTCGAGCACATCGGCCGCAGATGTACGACCGCTGGCCGCACGGCGAATGGATTTCAGGACGCTCAGCATGATGGGTTCACCGGATCGGTTGCTCGGGGCTTTCGCCGCGCCCCTGTTGATGCGACGCATGAGTTGAGGTTCTCTGAGCGGATATCGGCGCCCCGGCGGCATTCGTAAGTGAATCGTGCCGATCTCTGCGCCAGATTGTGATGGAGGCGTAATTTTTCGGGTGGTGGCACGAGCTTAAGCAAGAGCTTGAGCATTGGTGCCGGACCCGTACGCCAGCGACACCTGCGACGCTCGCCCGCAGAGTGGCCGTCGCGCGCCGAGCATTGCGGTGCCCTCGGGGACGCAGCCTCTGCCGCGTCGGGTCAGGCAGTGCCGGCAGCAGCCTCCAAGAGTGCAAGCGCCGCCGCAAGGGGCGCCGCCATGCTGCTGTCCAGGCCGTAGCGCTGCAGGATGTACTGCGGGTCGTTGCAGGCGATCCAGGTCTGCCCCTGCTCGTCTTCCCATGCGAGGGCCTTGAGCGGCAGGTCGAGGCCGACGGCCGGCACGTGCTGCATCAACGGTGTACCCGCTCGCGGGTTGCCGAAGATCAGCAGCTGCTCCGGCCGCATCTGCAAGCCGACGCGTGGCGCATCGGCGCTGAAGTCGATGCGCGCGAACACCGCGATACCGCGCTGCCTGAGGCCGGCTTCGAGCCGGTCGAGGGTTTCGGCCACGGATTGCGCGGCGCGCAACCTGACGAAGCCGGGAATGTCGCCCGTGGTCCCCATGTGTCGTCTCCGAATTGCCCGCGCGTCCTGCCCTGCGCGCTCGATGGTAAACCGCCGCCGGACCCTGCGACAGCGGCCGCGTTCGTGCTCCCGGGCGGAGCGACGCACGCACAGGCCGACACGACCTCAGTCGGGCAGGTACCGCTTGCGATATTCCGCAGGTGTGACACCCACCCGTCGCGTGAATGCGCCGCATCGTATCTGCATGGGCGAGTCCGCACTGCGCGGCCACCGGCTTCGGCGGGTGACGGGTGTTTTCGAGCAGTCGGCAGGCCGCCGCGACAGCGAAGAGGGCGTGGTAGGCTGAAGACCGGCAGAGCGCGCGGTCAGCCCTTGATGAGCGAAGCCTTCGTCACATCCGCACGCGCCGCCGCGCTTGCGGCGGCGCTGCTGTGTGGCTGCCAGGGATGGACCGGCACACCGGCGGCAACGCCGCGATCGGTGCATCGCCGCCGCGTGGGTACCCCCGCGTCGGGACCCGTGATCGGCGTACTGTTCGCGGGCTGGCATACCGGACTGATCCTGCCGGTTGATGAGCTCGGTCCGCTGCGGGCACGTCTGCCGGACCTGGCGGATGAACGGTACGTGAGCATTGGCTGGGGGAACCGTCGCTTCTACATGTCGCGCCGCCCATCGGTCCTCGACGCTCTGGCGGCACTGTTTCCCTCCGCGAGCACGATGCTCGTCATGGGAGCACCTCACGTGCGCGACTTGCTGCCCGCTTCGGCCACCTACGAGTGGGTCTGTGCCAGCCGCCGGGGCGTTTCGCGACTCGACCGGCATGTGTTGCATGCTCTGCGCATGCGCAACGGCGAAGCGGTCGTGCTCGCGCGAGGACCGACTGCGGAGAGCGTCTTCGTCGCCTCGCGATCGCGGTACGACGCGTTCGACACGTGCAACACCTGGACGGCAAGCGCGCTGGCGCAGGCCGGTGTTCCGCTCGACGCGGGCGGCGTGCTGTTCTCCCGTCAGCTCAAGCGCCGCTTGGGCGACGTCTCCGTCTGTAGACGTTCAGCCCATCCGCTCCGTCGCAGACCCCGTTCACAGGGAAAGCGCTGAATCGTCGATGGCGCCGCGACACGCCGGCCGTGCTCACGCGCAACGGCGCCGTCGCGCGATTCGACCGTGACGGATTTGGCGAGATTGCGGGGTTGATCGATGTCCGTGCTGCGTGCGAGCGCAGCGTGGTACGCGAGTAACTGCAGCGGAATATTGAGCAGGATCGAGTCCAGTTCGGGCTGGGTGAGGAGGTACACCGGACCCCGGCGCGCGCGGATCTCCTCGAGGGTGGAGAGATTCCTGGCTCAGAGCTCATCTCGCGGCAGAACGATCAGCGTCGGGCTCTCAGGATCGATCACTGCGAGCCGGCCGTGCTTCAGCTCCGGCGCCGGGTACGCCTCTGCATGTTGATCGCTGACTTCCTTGAGTTTCGAGGCGCCCTCCAAGGCAATGGCGTATCCGGCTGCCCGACCCACGAAGTAGACATCGTGGTGTCGGGCAATCGACTGGGCGAGCGTCGCTATCGCCGCGTCACTGGCCACGATGGCGGCGATCTGCTCCGGCAGCGCATCCAGGGCGGCCAGCAACCGCGCGCCACGGGCGGCCGACAGATCGCGCAGACGCCCGAGGTGGATGGCCAACAGGGCAAACGCCACCGCAGTGCACGAGAATGTCTTGGTGGAAACCACCGCGACTTCGGGGCCGGCGTGCAGGTAAATTCCGCGGCCGCATGCCCGCGCGATCGTGCTGCCCACGGCATTGACGATCCCCAAGGCGCGACCGCCCTTGCGCGTCACTTCCTGGACGGCCGCGAGCGTGTCGAACGTTTCCCGGGATTGACTCACGGCGACGTACAGCGTGTCGGGCTCGATGACCGGGTTGCGGTAGCGGAATTCCGAGACCGGCTCCGCATGCGCCGGAATGCGCGCAAGCCGTTCGATGAGCTGCGGCCCCGACACACCCGGCGATGTAGGCCGATCCGCACCCGAGTATCTTGATGCGCCGGATTTCAAGCAGTTCGCGAGCCGCCATCTCGAGTCCGCCGAGATGGGTCGTGTGAAACCGCCTATCCAGCCGGCCGCTCAGCGTGCGTCGGACCGCATCACGTTGCTCTCTGACATGCTGGGCTCAGTATGGGCTGAATCAGGCGCGGAGAGCGAAGAGTTTGCCCGAAGTCGGGCAGCGCTGCAGAATAGGGCTGCATAGGGGATTTCGGCCCGTTCGCTCGCTCCGTGGGCAGTGCGCGCCGGAAACGTTACGATAAGGCCTCCGCCCGCCCGTCCTGGACCTCGCACTACCCATGGATGCCGCCGAATCCCAGGCCTCCGACCAGCCGCGCCCGACGGTATTCCTGAGCTACGCCAGCGAGGACCGTGCGGCGGTCCAGCGCATCCGGGAGGCGCTGCCGGGTTTCGGGCTCGAGGTCTGGTACGACGAGAGCGATCTGCTCGGCGGAGACGCCTGGGACCAGAAGATCCGCGGACAGATTCGCGACTGCGACTTCTTCATGCCGGTCATCTCGGCGCATACCGAGGCGCGTCGCGAAGGCTACTTTCGGCGCGAATGGCGTCTGGCGGCCGAGCGCACGCTCGACATGGCCGACGACTCGGTCTTTCTCGTCCCCGTGGTGATCGACGATACCCAGGAAGGCGTGGCACGCGTGCCCGACAAGTTCCGCGCGGTGCAGTGGGTGCGGGTCCCCGAGGGCCGACCGAATGCTGCGCTGGAGACCCTGGGGCGCCGCCTTGTTTCGGGGGAGCCCGCGGCGCCGCCCGCCCGGCGCGCCGGAAAAGCTTCCCCGGGCCGGGACCGCACACCGCCAGCGCGCAGAAGCTTCCCCCCGTTCCCGCGCGAAGAGCCCGGACAGCGCATACGCTTCTGGGCGCATGTTGCGGGGTGGGCATTCCAGTCGGCGTGGACCGCGTTTCAGCGGCTGCCAAGAGCGCTGCGGGTTCTCATCTACATCTGGCTTGCAATCGTGATCCTGCAGGACAGCACCCGCTCACATCGCGACGTTCCACCGACGGTGACCGTGGCGCCGAAGAATCTCGCGCAGGCAGAGAAGATTCTCAAGGCCCTGCCAGCGTCCGGGCCCACGAACGAGGCGGCCAGGATCCTTGCCCGGATGAACGCCCAGCCGGGTGGTGCCGGCACGGCGCTGACTGCGCGTGTGTCGCTGCTCGCGATCCGATTCTCGGCGCTGCCGGGCGAGCCCGCAGCCGGCAAGCTCGCCCGGGCGGCGTTCGACAAGACGATTGATCAGCTCGTGCAACTGCATCACGCCCGCGTAACACTCAGTCCCTCGTCCCTCGCCACTCTCGATGCCGCCGCCGCCGCGCAGCGCGCGCGGGCCGATCATTCCGGGTACGTGCTCTACGGCGGTTTGGTCGGTCGGCGACCAGAATTGAGCCTCGCGGTCCGGATCGCCGCTGCCCCCCAGGGCTCGGTGGTCTGGTCGAATTCCTATGCGGTGCAGGGCGCCGATCCGGCTCGGATCGCGACGGACGTGCGCGCCGAGGTGCGGAGGCTCGAGAAGGAATGACGGTACCGCCAGCGCAGGAGCTGCATGCCGGGCAAACCCTTGCCCGCGACACAGCGGCGGCCGAATCGTGCGACGCGCCGTTCGTCATCGGCGTATCGGGTCATAGAGACCTCGACCCCCGCGACTCCGCGCGCATCCGCGCCGCGATCATGGCGTTCCTCGAGGAGATTCGGGGCTGCCTGCCCCATACCGAAATCCGGCTCATGGCCGGCATGGCGAGCGGCGCCGACCTGTTGGCGGCACAGACCGCGCTGGATTTCGGTCTGGGCGTCGACGCGATCTTACCGCTGCCGTTGCCACACTACGCCGCGGACTTCGATGACGCCGCACTGCGCGATCTGCAGAAGCTGCTCGCCCATCCGAACGTTCGCTGCACGGAACTGCCCCTGTCGAGCGATCCGGCGAGCGGCCGCAGCGAAGAGGAGCGCCGGAATGCGCACTACCTGAACCTCACCCGCGAGCTGACCATCAGCTGCCATCTGCTGCTGGCCGTCTGGGACGGCGAATCCTCCGTCCGACCGGGCGGCACGGCCGATACCGTCTTGCGTTTCCTCGGCCTGCGCTCCGATCGCAGGCCGCAGGACAGCCCAACGCTGTCGAGCGACGGACCCACGGGGCAAGACCCGGATTCGCGGCTGGTCTATTGGATTCCAACGCCGCGCAGCAGCACCGGGGCCCTGGCCACCGGCGCCGCGCCGTGCTACCTGTCCGGACTCGGTGACAACGTCCTGCAGCGCTGGGCCGCGATGCCGCGGCCGCTGCATGAGCAGCTCGTCGCGCTCGACACCTATAATCACGAGTATCGTCAACTCGCAAATCGAGGGCGCACGCGGACGGCGGCAGACTCGCTGATGCGTTCACTGCCGGATGACGTTGCGTTGCCGACGGACGCCCTGCCATGGCTGGCGCGGATCGACGCACAGTACGGCAAGGCGGATGCGCTGGCGCTGCATTTCCAGGCACGCTCCGATCGCCTGTTCGTCTTCTTCACGGTCACGACGTTCCTGATGGGTTTCGCCTACCTGGCGTATGACAAGTTCGTCGAGAGCCGCCTGCTGCTGTTTGCCTACCTGCTGGTGCTGCTCTCGGGCTTCGGCCTGTACCTGCTCCTCGACGGACGCCATTGGTTCGGCAAGCACCTGATGTACCGCGCCCTGGCTGAAACGCTGCGCGCGAAATTCTATCTGTCCGTCGCCGGTGCCGACCATCTGGTCGACGCTGACGAGGTGATTTCCCTCTCCGGCATCAACCGCTTCCACGGGTTCAACTGGATCGCGCACGTCCTGACAGGACTCGGCCGGCCAGCCGGCGCCGCACGGAACGCTTCCCACGAGCCACACCTGGACGTCGTCGAGCACGCGTGGATCGAAAGTCAATGCCGCTATTTCGCGCGCAAAGTCGCTCGACTGGAGCGTAGCGGACGGCGGACCCGATGGCTGAAGCGCAGTCTTTTCGGGGTCATCCTCGTGGCCATCGCCTGCCTCATCGTCCTCGGCCGCAGCACTGCGCCATTCGGCCTCACGCTCGACGTTCCACTCAGAAACATGCTGACGTTCGTGCTGGGGCTGCCGGCGCTGGTCCTCGGCGTATGGGAGCTGCACCAGAACAAGATGGCCGTGCGTGAGCTGCTCTGGCAGTACCGCAATCAGCTCGACCATTTTTCACGCGCGCGCGCCCGGCTGGCCCACACATCCTCTGCAGCGCGCCGTCGCCACGTGCTCGCCCGGCTGGGCAAGGACTCGCTGATGGAAAGTTACCTCTGGACGATTCATCGCTATCACCGGGAACACGAACCCGGCCGAGGTTGACGACCCGCAGAGACGCGCTTCTCCCGGCCGAGGAGCGCCTGTTCAAGCGGCACGGGTATGCACAGGCCGCAGTGCACCACGATTCACATGCAATGCTGCTCGACCAGCTGAAGGAGCTTCAGGGGCAGATGGAACAGGGGCGACCCATTTCCATCAAGGTTTTCAGTTTCCTGAAAAAATGGCTCTCCGAGCACATTCTCAAGGAAGACCGGCAGTACTCGCAGTTTCTGCTCAGCAAGGGAGTGACCTGAGCGGTATGCGACAACTACTCAGGCCGGCGGCTGCGGACAGACGCAGCCGTGCGGCCCGGGCGTCCGTCGTGCGAACACTCCGGTGGGCGAACGTCACTGTGCTGCCGGGACTGACGGCGGCCCGAGCCGGATGGCGCGTAGATTCGGCCGCGACATTGAAAGCAGGGCGATCAGGCTGAGCGACAAGCCTGCACCGAGCAGCAGCTCCCTCAGCGACAGCACCTTCAGCAACCCGCCGGCCAATGCCGCGGCCAGCGGCGCCAACCCCAGAAAGGTAAACATGACGATGCTCATCGTCCGGCCCATCAACGCGTGGGAGACGCGCTGCTGCAACCACGTCACCATGGAGATCTGCAGCGTCCCGCCGAGCAGACCAGCCACGACCATGATGGCTGCGCCGGCCGCGAGCGAATGCACGGCGCTCATGGACGCGACGGCCAGTCCGACGACCATATCCGCACTGAGCAGCAGCAGCCCGAGTGATCCGCGGGTTGCACGCGTCACGGCCCCGGAGACGATGCTGCCGAGGAGCATGCCGCAGGCATTGGCCGTCATCAGGATACCGTAGGCCGCCGCGCCCTGGGCCAGCCGCGTTTTGGCGAGCACCGGCAGTGCAACCTGCAGCGGTCCGCTCACCAGCACCGAACCGGCGGCAAAGTAGGCGACCAGCGCTCTCATCTGGGTATCTCCCCACAGCGCGCAGATACCCTCGCCGAGATGAGCGAGCATGCCGCCGGCGGGCGCCGGGGGATTGCGGTCGCTCGCCACACGGATCATCGCCAGGGAAGCGACCGAGAAGAGAAAGCTGACGGCGTCGACGGCAAATGCGATGCCCGTCCCGTGCACGTCAGGGTGTGTGACGGGCCCCGAGCCGCTCTTGATGACCACGCCGGCCAATGCCGGCCCGACCAGCATGCTCAGCTGGCGCATCCCCATGAAGATTGAATTCGCGGCGCGCAACTGCTGCGGCGCAACCAGCTGCGGCACGAGTGCGCTTCCGGCCGGGTAGGCAAACGCGGTCGACAATCCGATCCCGGCGGCGAGCCCGTACAACATCCACATCTGAATGGCCCCGAGC
>JAKADE010000001.1 GCA_021820785.1 Pseudomonadota bacterium | reverse complement strand
ATCGCGGTCCTGGAATTCGCTGAAGGGAGCGCCCGAAGGCTCGGGCGAGAGGGATTTTACCAGCCGTCGCGCGGCGCGACGACGCCTGCGGACATCGGGGCGGCGGCTGCGACCTGGCTCAGCGGCGCAGCCGATGTTCCCGATCCTGCTCGCGCGCCACGATGTCCGCGAGCACCGCGGCATCGGCAGCCAGCCGCTTCAGCAGATCATCGAGCGAGAGAATGCCGGCGAGCTGCTCGCTGTCATCGAGCACTGGAACGCGGCGCACGCCGTGTGCGCGCATGCGCTCGAGGGCATTTTCAGCTTCTTCGGAAGTGCGGGCAATCACCAGGGGCACCCGCATGATTTCGCGTACGCTGGTTGTGGCCGGATCGAGGTCCTTGGCGAGGATCTCCACGACGATGTCGCGGTCCGTGATGATGCCGATCGGCGCGTGCTTCTCCTCGCTGTCGTCGATTACGACCAGGTCGCCGACGTGCCGCTCGCGCATCAGGCGTGCTGCATGCAGCGCACTGATCTGTGCCGTGCAGTACACGACGTCGGGTGTGCAGAGCTCTTTCAGCTTCATGATGCGCTCTCCTCGCTACGGTTCGAACCGACCTCGATGGTGACGGTGACTGCCGCGCTGCCCGCTCAGCGCGACAGGACATGCGCCAAATGCAGCCATTGCGGCTGCAATGGCTTCGGACGTGCCACCGCCTCGCGCAGCAGACTCACCGTGAGGCGCGCGCCGGAGAGTCCGAGCAGGATGCCATGCTCGCCTGCGCACCAGCGTTCGACCGCTTCGGCCCCAAGCAGCGTGGCGCTCAGCCGGTCGAATGCACCGGGACTGCCACCGCGCTGGACGTGACCGAGCTTGGTGACCCGCAGCTCGAAGTTCAGCCGTTCGGCATGTTCAGTGAAATGCCGGGCCAGCGCGTCCGCATTGTGTTTCGCGCCTTCGGCGACGACCACGATGGCGTGACTCTTGCCCCGCCGGTACGCATCCTGGATGGCGATGGCGATCTGCTCTGGCGATTGCTCCGCCTCGGGGATCACGATCGCCTCGGCGCCGCCGGCGATACCGGCCATCAGTGCCAGATAACCGCATGCACGACCCATCACTTCCACGAGGAAGACCCGGCCGTGCGCCGCGGCGGTCACGCGCAGCCGGCTGATCGCCTCGAGCGCCACATCGACCGCAGTGGTCGCACCGAGCGTGACATCGGATCCGGCCAGATCGTTATCGATGGTCGAGGCGATGCCAATGACGGCCACGCCACGCTGCGCCAGGGCCAGCGAACCGTGCTGCGAGCCGTTGCCCCCGACGACGATCAGTCCGGCGATCTCGTGCTCGGCGAGCCGGCGTACGGCCGTCTGTTGACCTTCGTCGGTGAGAAACTCCGGGCAACGACTGGTCCCGAGCATCGTGCCGCCGCGATCGATGATACCGCCGACTTCGCGAGCCCCGAGGCGGCGGAAGTCCCCCGCGATCAGCCCGGTGTAGCCGTGGCGGACGCCGAACATGTCGAGCTCACGCGCAAGGCCGGCACGCACGGCCGCGCGGATGGCCGCATTCATGCCCGGGGCGTCACCTCCGCTGGTGAGAATGGCGAGGCGCTTGGTCACGTCGCACCAGGAGCGCTACGGCCTGCCGCACTGCGGTGCGGCGAAACTGGAGGATGGCGGCTCACCGGGCGTGATGTCCGCTGTGCCGCGCACCCCTGACCGTGCCGGAGACATCGCTGAGTTCTCCGGAGAGAACGTCCAGCACGTCGTCGAGGGAGAGCACGCCGCTGAGCATCCCGCCGGCGCCGACCACTGGCAATCGGCGCACGCCCATGCGGCGCATCGTGCGCAGGGCCTGTTCCAGCGAATCGGTCTCATCCGCCATCGCCGGATACTGTTTCATCAGATCCGCGACCGTGAGCATCTTCGGGTCCGCCTCCCCGGCGACGACCGACACGACGATGTCGCGGTCCGTCAGTATGCCGACGGGACGGCCGTATGGGGTGTTCGGTTGCGGATCGACGGCCACCAGGAACCCCACGTTCTTCTCGCGCATGCACTGCGCTGCGGTAGCCAGATCGATGTGAGGCGTCACGGTGACGACCTCTCGGGTACAGATGCTGCCGACGTTCGTAGCCATGTCGCCTCCGTTGAGAGTTTCACGTTCCGGTGCGTCCCGATGCGTCCGCAGGCGAGGTGGCGCAGGCGAGCTCGCGCTCGAGTGCCAGGACTCGCATCGTGGTCGGGATCAGCGCATCGGGGTTGAGACCGATCGAATCGATGCCGAGACATACCAGCTCGGCGGTAATCTCCGGGTAATCCGACGGTGCCTGGCCGCAGATCCCGCTGTGCCGGCCGTTGCGCCGGCAGCCTTCGATCGCCTGCTTGAGGAATTTTCGTACGCCCGGATCGCGCTCATCGAAATCGAAGGCGACCGTCGCCGAATCGCGGTCGACGCCGAGCGTCAACTGCGTCAGATCGTTCGATCCAATGGAAAATCCGTCGAACAGCCTGCTGAACTCATCGATGAGCAGGATATTGTTCGGGATCTCGCACATGACGTAGATCTCGAGGCCGTCCTTGCCTCGCTCCAAGCCGAGCTCGCGCATGCGCGCCACCACCGCGGCGCCCTCCTGCACCCGTCTGCAGAACGGAATCATCGGCGTGATGTTGCGCAGCCCCATCACCTCCCGAGCCCGTTTGATCGCGGCGCATTCGAGGGCGAAGCCGGCCGCATAGGACGGATGGGTGTAGCGGGCCGCTCCGCGCAGTCCGAGCATCGGATTGTCCTCCTTCGGCTCGAACCAGCGTCCACCGAGGAGCCCCGCGTACTCGTTGGTTTTGAAGTCGGACATGCGCACGATGACCGGCTTGGGGAAGAAGGCGGCCGCGATGGTGCCGAGGCCCTCGGCGAGCTGCGCGATGAAGAATTCGCGCGGATCGGCATAGCGGTGCGTCAACCGCGCCAGAGCCTGCCGTTCGGCTTCGTCGGCGACCCGCTCGGGATGCAGCAGCGCCATCGGGTGCGCCTTGATGTGCTCGGTGATGATGAACTCCATGCGCGCGAGCGCCACGCCATCATTGGGCAGGAAGCTCATCTGAAAGGCGGTCGCAGGATTGGCGAGGATCAGCATCATCCGGGTGCGGGGACGGGCGAGCCGTGCCAGGTCGGTGCGCTCGACTTCGAAGGGAACGTCCCCGGGGTAGACCTTGCCCGTCTCGCCTTCGGCGCACGACACGGTGACGCGCGCGCCATCGTGCAGCATGGCAGTCGCATTCCCGGTGCCGACCACTGCGGGAATCCCGAATTCGCGCGCCACGATCGCCGCATGGCAGGTCCGCCCGCCGCGATCGGTGACGATGGCCGCGGCGCGGCGCATGATCGGTTCCCAGTCGGGTGTCGTGCTCTCGGTCACCAGAACCTCACCGCTGCGGAATTGTCCCATTGCCGCGCTGCTGGCGATCCGGCGCACCGCGCCGCTTGCGACGCGAGCGCCGACGGCGTGTCCGGTTACGAGCGGTGCCGGTGCCGCGCCGAGCCGATATTCCTCCAGCAGCGCCACGCTGCGCCGCGAGGCGCTGGTCTCGGGGCGAGCCTGTACGACGTAGAGTTGTCCGTCGAGACCGTCCTCGGCCCACTCGATGTCCATCGGCACCGGCGTACCTGCGCGTTCGCTGTAATGCCATTCGATCTTCAGCGCGTAGTCGGTGAGGGTCAGGATCTGCTGGTCGCTGATGCAATAGCGGTCGCGCTCCTCGTCACTCGTGGCGACATTGCGGGTCGACTCTGGCCCCGCGCCGTCTGCGTAGATCATCTTGAACTTCTTGCTGCCGAGTGTGTGGCGCAGGACGGTGCGCAGACCGCTGCGGAACGTCGGCTTGAAGACCAGGAACTCATCCGGTTCCACCGCACCCTGGACGATGTTCTCCCCGAGCCCGTAACTGCCGGTGATCAACACCACGTCGCGAAAGCCGCTCTCGGTGTCGAGCGTGAACATCACGCCGCTCGCGCCGCGGTCGGCGCGGACCATCTTCTGCACCGCGACCGAGAGCGCCACCTTGAAGTGGTCGAATCCGTTGTCGACGCGGTAATGGATGGCTCGGTCCGTGAACAGGCTGGCGAAGCAGCGCCGGCACGCCTCTAGCAGCCGCGACTCGCCTTCGATGTTGAGAAACGAGTCCTGCTGGCCGGCAAAACTCACCGTCGGCAGATCCTCGGCGGTGGCCGAGCTGCGCACCGCGAGGCTGGTCGTTCCGGCGGACTCACTCATCAGGCGCCGGTACGCACTGAGAATTTCCGCCTCGAGATCGGCCGGAAGGCCCGCCGAATAGATCATGTCGCGCGCCTGGCGCCCGCGCTCGGCGAGATCTTTCGGATCGTCGAGGCGAAGCGGCGCGAGGAGCGCGCGCAGCGGTTGCCAGAGTCGCGCCTGCCCGAGCAGGTGCCGATAGGCATCGGTGGTGATCGCGAAGCCGTTCGGGATCGGCACGCCCTGCGGTCGCAGGGCCTGGTACATCTCCCCGAGCGAGGCGGTCTTGCCGCCCACCAGTGGCAGATCCGCGGAGGAGATCTGCTCGAAGGTACGGATGAAGCGATCTGCGCCGGCCATCTTCGCCCCTGTGGCTGCAAAGCGGCACCGAGCACGCCGCAGCTCGGCGCCCCGGGGCCCTCGGGCAGACGTTACGCGCCTGGTGGACGGTGCGAATCCGCAGTTGTGCCTATCGGTAGTGCGCGCCGCGCCCCCCGGACGATGAGCCGGGCGCGAGACTCAGGCGGCGGCGTTGCGCAGGTGCTGCGGGTCGATTGGCAGCGTGCGGATGCGCTTGCCGGTCGCCGCGAACAGCGCATTGCACAGCGCAGGCAGCACGGGCGGCAGCGCCGGTTCGCCGAGGCCGGTCGGCGGGTTGTCGCTGCGCACAAAGTGCACCTCGAGGGGCGGTGCTTCCTCGATGCGCAGCAGTCGGTACGTATCGAGGTTCCTCTGCAGCACGCGGCCATTGTCGAGCGTGACGAGCAGGTGCAGCGCCTGGCCCAGGCCGTCGAGCATCGCGCCCTGGGCCTGGTTGTAGGCGCCCGCCGGGTTGATGATCTGGCTGCCGATGTCCACGGCGGCCCAGACCTTGTGCACGTGCGGCACACCGTCGGCGGTGACGCTCGCCTGGACGACCTCGGCGACATAACCGAAGTGGCTGTAGTAGATCGCCAGACCCATGCCGGTCCCGGACGGGAGGCGTTGCCGATTCGCCCATCCGGAGCGGCGCGCGACTTCCTCCAATACGCCGCGTACACGGCCAGTGTCGAAAGGTGGGATCTTCAGTCCGTAGCGCGGCGCGGGTGCCGGCAGTACGCGCGCCGGACCGTACAGCTCCAGGCGCAGCGCGAGTGGATCGCGCCCGCCGGCATGCGCGAGTTCGTCGAGAAAGGATTCGAAGGCGAAGGCGAGCGCGTTGCCGCCGGGATTGCGCATCGGGCCGGTAGGCACGTCGAGTTCGATCAGCGACTGCCCATACTGCAGGGCGGACACGAAGCCGGCCGGGAAATGGTCGCGCGGCAGATCGGCCGAGGAGGCGACCCGGCCGTGCTGACCGAAGGTGATGAAATGATCGCGAAACGCCGTCAGACGGCCCGCAGCATCGAGTCCTGCCGTAAAGTGATGGAATCCTCCGGGGCGATACGAGTCGTGCTGGATGTCCTGCTCGCGGTTCCAGAGCAGTTTGACCGGCCGGCCGGCGTGCTGCGCGATTGCCGCGGCTTCGACCATGTAATCGTTGTTCAGTCGCCGCCCGAACCCGCCGCCGACCCGAGTCATGTGGACGCGGATCTTGCCGGGGTCGATCCCGAGCGTCTGCGCGACGAGTTTCGCGCCCGGCCCGGGGTTCTGCGTCGGCGCCCAGATCTCCAGGCTGCCGTCGTGCCCGGGGCGCACGGTGCAGTTTTGCGGCTCGAGCGTTGCGTGCGCCAGGAACGGATAGGCGTAAGCGGCGCTCACGGTCCTGTGGGCGTGCGCCAGCGCGGCCTCGACATCGCCGTCACGCCGCAGGACCGTCTGCGGGGTCTGGTGCGCCAGGCGTTCGGCCTCGAGGGCGAAGGCGTGTGTGCTCTGGTTCGCGGCCGCACGCGGTTCCCATTCGGCGCGCAGCTTGCGCAGCGCTTTCTGTGCGTCCCACCACTTGTCGGCGATGATCGCAACCCCGTCGACGAGCCCCATCCGCACGGCAGCATCCGGCTGCGAGGCGCGCAGTATGAACGCGTCGCGCACGCCCCGCTGCGCCTTGAGTTCCTCGATGTTGGCGCGGACCAGTCGAGCGCCGAAGACCGGGGATTTTGCGTACACCGCGTAACTCAGGTCCGGCAGCATCATGTCGATGCCGAACAGCGGCTCCCCGGCGAGCACGCGCGGGCTGTCCACGCCGCCGGTGAAGCGTCCGATGATCGTGTACTCGTCCGGGGTCTTGAGCCTCACGGAGTTCAGATCCGGGGCGGGCAGCGCCGCGGCGCGGCGCGCCAGGGTGCCATAGCCGAGGGTGCGGCCGCTCGGGCGGTGGCGCACGGTGCTGCGCTCCGCAACACATTCGTCGAGCGGAACGCCCCAGGTGTGCGCTGCGGCCGTGAGCAGCATCTGGCGGCCCGCGGCGCCCACGCGCTGCATCGGAATCCAGTTCAGCGGCGTGCCCAGACTGCCGCCGGCGAACTGCGGGCCGTAGATCGGATCGAGCACGGCCTGCTCGACCCGTACGTGGCTCCACTCCGCGTCGAGCTCATCGGCGATCAGCATCGGCAGGGTGGTCTTCATCCCCTGGCCGATTTCCGGGTTCTTCGCCACGAGGGTGATCGTGCCATCGGCCTCGATGCGGATGTAGGGGTTGAGTGTGTCGGCGCCCGGGGCAGGTTCGACGGCACCGGCAGCGCTCGGGACGTTCAGCGTCAGCAGCAGGCCGCCGCCGGCGGTGAGTGCCACGGTGAGAAACTCCCGGCGCGAGAGTCCGGCTATGCCGCTGACGCCCTCATGATCCTCTCGGTCATTCATGAGCGTTCCTCCCGCGTGTCAGCGGTGGGCAGGCCCGCGGCACGCTTGATGGCTGCCCGGATCCGGGTGTAGGTGCAGCAGCGGCAGATGTTGCCGTGCATGGCCTGGTCGATGTCTGCATCGGTGGGCCGGGGGTTCTTCGCCAGCAGTGCCGTTGCCGACATGACCTGTCCGGCCTGACAGTACCCGCACTGCATCACGTCGAGCTCGAGCCAGGCGGCCTTGACCTTGCGGCCCCACTCACTGGCACCGATGCCCTCGATGGTCACGACGGGAGCGGACCCGACGGCCGAAACGGGCGTGACGCAGGCGCGTGCCGGAACGCCGTCGAGGTGCACCGTGCAGGCGCCGCACTGGGCAATACCGCAACCGTATTTCGTGCCGCTCAGGTGCAGATCGTCCCGCAGGACCCACAGCAGCGGTGTGTCCGGATCGGCGTCCACGCTGCGCCGCTCGCCATTGACCAGGATCGAAAATTGCATGAGCGCCTCCGCGTTCGTGGCGCCGCCTGGACCGGGCGGCCTGGCGTTCTGGAGCCCGAAGTATAGGGGATCGGCGCCGCGTGGTCAGCCGCACCCGGTGTAGCGCGAGCGTCGACTCGGGCTTCGAGTTCCTGCCGTGACCCTGGTGCTCGGTCCGCTCACCGCGCGCCGGGCGGCAGCCAGGCCGCCAGATCCTCCGGCGTGTCGAGATCGAGTGCGGCACTCGGCATGGCGAGCGAGATCAGATCGTCTGCGTGCTCGCGCAGTAAACCTCGTGCGCCTGAGTCTCCTTCCAGAGCGAGCAGCGCCGCGAACAGCCTGCGGGGGAATATCGCCGGGGCACCGGCGCCGTCGCCGTAGTGCGCCGCGGCAATCGAGTCCGGCGCCTGGCGCCACAGTGCCGCGAGTTGGGCGTACTGCTCGGCAGGGATCGCGGCCTGGTCGGCGAGCACCACCATTGCGCCGGCGCAGCGGTGCGGCAGCGCCGCGATGCCGGTGCGGATCGAACTCGCCAGCCCCTCGGCCCAGCGCGCATTGACGTGGAGCGTGAACGGCTCTGCGGCGAGCAACGCGGCGAGCGTTTCGGCGTGCGCACCGAGCACCACGGCGGTGTGATCGACTGCGGCGGCTGCGCGGCGCGCGACGCGCAGCAGCAGCGCCTCGCCCTCGATCTGCTGCAGCTGTTTGAGCGCACCGAAGCGGCGTGCACTGCCGGCGGCGAGCACGATGGCGTGCAGTTCGGCGCGTGGCGCACTCATCGCGGTAGTGCTCCGCTGCCAGTCTTGCCCTGCAGGAACGCCAGAATCTGCGCGACGATCGACAGTGCAATGGCCGGCGGCGACCGCCCGCCCAGGTCGAGTCCCACCGGCGCGCGAAGCCGTGCGCGCAGCGTGCGAGCGTCTTCGCCGAGATCTTGCAGCAGACGTTCGGCACGCGCCGCCGGACCCAGCAGCCCGATGTACGGCACGCTCGTGCGTGCGAGCGCCCGCAGATAGTCGCAGTCGGCCTGCAGTTGGTGGGTCATGACGACGGCGGCCTGGAACCCGTTGACATCGAGTCCGCTCAGCAGATGTTCCGCGGGCAAGGTCAGGACACGTTCCGCCTCGGGAAACCGGGCGGTCGAGGCGAGCGCGCTGCGGTGATCGGCCACCGTCACCTTCCAGTGCAACTCGGCGGCGAGACGTGTCACGGGCAGAGCGTCGGGGCCGGCGCCGAGCAGCAGCAGGCGCGGCGGCAGCGCGAGCGGCAGCAGAAATAGCCGATAGCGCCCCGCCACATCGAACGTGCCGGGTTGGGTCAGGCCGGCGGCGCGCTCCAGCGCCGCTCGCGCCTCGTCGGGGAGCCGAAGCTGCCGCCCGGCGCCGGGGAGCACCAGCGCGCCGAGGGGCATGTCCGGGTCCCGGGTCTCGCTGACGAATCCGATGGCCGTCGGACGGTGCGCCGCGTACGCCTCGGCGAGGAGTGTCAGTGGTTCCCAGCGCTCCTGCGGTCCGACGCGCACCAGCAGGATGTGCATCTCGCCCTCACAGCCGGCGCCGAGGCCCCAGAGCAGATCGTGCGGATTGCGCAGGTCGTAGGTGATGCGCCGCGCCGGCGCGCCGGCGATCACCTCATGCGCGTGTTCGGCGAGGTCGCCCTCCAGGCAGCCGCCGGAAATAAGACCGGCATAGCGCCCGTCGGCCGCGATGCACAGGAGTGCTCCCGGACGCTGATAGGTCGATCCGGCAGTGTGGATGAGGACCCCCAGGGCGACGGCGCGGCCAGCGGCCCGCTCGGTCAAGAACAGCGGCAGAAGCGCGCCGAGGGTGGATTCCATGGCGCGATCCTAAGCGCGATCCGCGCCGGGCGGCAATCTGCGGCGCTGCGGATCGGAGCGCGGCGCTCGACGCCGGTGGTATGCTCGAACGTCATCGGTTCTTCGTGCGGTCCGGTGTCGCCGTGTCACCGGTGCATTCGGGGGCCGCGTTGCAGCAGTGCGGGGAGGTTCTCGTGAAGCACACTCGACGTCGTCCGGGCAGTCTGATCCGGGAGGCAATCCTCGCCGCGGCGCTCGCCGCCGCAGTTGGCCTGACCGTCATCCTCGGCGCATGGGGCGTGGCGCGCGCCGACACCGCGTCGGTGCAGGCTAGAGATTCAGCCGCGGCGCTGCGCGCCCGGCGGCTCGCCGAGCAGAGTCGGCCGCAGCATGAGGTGCCCTTCAATCCGACCGATTTTGACAAATTCGTCGGCTACTACGAACTGGCGCCGATGGTGTTCTTTCACGTCTTTCGCCGCGCAGACCACTACTACGCGCAGCTCACCGGACAACCGCCGGTCCGGGAATACCCCGAGAGTGCGACCAAATTCTTCGCGACCGTCGTGGCGGCGCAGATCAGCTTCGTCAGCGATGCCCGCGGTCGGGTGACCGGATTGGTGTTGCATCAGGACGGATACCTGAGGGCTGCGCGCCGGGTGTCCCGACAGACTGCCGCACGCGCCGAATCTCAGCTGCAGCGCAGGATCGAGCACAACGTTCCCGCGCCGGGGACTGCTGCGGCGGTGCGGGCTCAGATCCTCTCGTTCGAGCACACCGGCCACGCGCTGTACGCCCGGATGACCCCGGGTCTGGCAGCCGCTGCACGCGCACAGGCCGGCAAGGCCGCACCGCTGTTCCACTCGCTCGGGGCCCTGCAGTCGCTGCACCACTACAAGGTGTTGGGCAACGGCGCGGACGATTACCTCGCGACTTTTGCGCACGGGCGCCTCGAGGTGATCATCGCGCCGCTGACACCGGGTGGAAAGGTGCAGGGGCTCTTCTTCCATCCCGTGCCCTGAGGCGCTCTGCACCGCCGCGGGCATGTGTGTACACATGCCCGCGCGCCGCTTCAGGCCGGAAGCGTGCGCAGGCACCCGATGAGGTGGTCGGCTGCAGCGGCCGCGCCGTCGAGTGAACGCGTCGCGCCGGCGATGTCCGCCGCGGCCCGCGCGTACGTGGGCACATTCAGCAGTGGCCGCAATTCGCGCGCCAGGCGAGCAGAATGGTGCGCACGGTGCAGCGGCAACACCCGCCCGACCCCCAGCCGTGCGGCTCGCGCGGCGTTGTCGAACTGGTCGAACCCGGCTGGGGTCAGCAGCTGCGGCCGGCCGGAGCGAAGGGCCTGGGCGAGCGTACCGATGCCGGACTGATGGACGATCGCCGCCGCGCGTGGAAACAGTTGCGAATACGGCAGGTAGTCGAATGCAGCGACAGAGGTCGGCAGCGACTGGCGCAGCGGCTCGCCGGTGAGGAGCACCCCGCGCACGCCCAGGCGCAAACAGGCGGCAACCGCATGCTGCCAGTAATCGCGAGCGAGCCAGACGGCCGAGGAGCCCAGTGCAAACACCACCGGCGGTGTGCCTGCGGCGAGGAACCGCTCGAGCCGCTCGAGGGCGGGCGTCGCGGGATCCCCAGGATCGGCTGCATCGTGCAGCGCCGCCCCGCAGCGGACTGTCCGCGTGGGCCAATCAGGCTGCGGCGCCGCCAGCTGCGGATCGAACAGAGCCAGCGTGCCGAACGGGGAGAACTGCCCGTCGATCAATTGGGCGCCGGCAATCGGAGCGAGTCCGAGTTCGGCGCGTAGCGCGTGCAGCGGTTGCTCCCAGCGGCGCACCGTGGCACGCACGAGACGGTGCACGGCGCTGTGCGGCCAGCGACCGAAGCGGGGCAGATGCTGCAGCCACGGAGCGTTCGGAATCACGGGCGGGTCGCATGCCGAGAACAGACCCGACGGGGCGAGCACGCTCGACAGCCAGGGCAGTCCGCGCGCCTCGGCCATCAGTGCCAGCGCCGGCGTCAACGGATGCGACACCGCGATCGATACGCCCTGGGTGGCCGAGTGCAGGGCCGTACAGGCGCGGTGCAGCGGGGCGTTGACCATGGCATCGAACAGGCGCCGCGGCCCCCGCCAGCGATCGAAGAAATAGGGGGCGATCTGCCGCGGCTCGCCGAGTTCGGCGAGCGAGGGTGGCAGGGGAGCAAACTCCAGGCCGGCGACCTCGACGCGCGCACGATACTCGATCGAGGTCGCCAGGCGGACCTGTTGTCCGCGCGCGACCAGCGCTTTGCCCACGGCGATGTAAGGGTGCAGATCGCCGAGCGAACCGAGCGTCGCGAGCAGGATGCGGCTCATGTCGGCAGCTTAGCAGGGTGACTCCAGCCGAGGGTCATGAGCTGCTGCGGCAGATCCTGCCGCAGCGGTGCGGCGGGTCAGGGTCTGGCCCCGCCGTGCCACGCGACCGTGTAGGCGCCCGGCTGGCCCGGATCAGGGCGCACGCTCGCCGGGTGCCAACTTCAGCACCCAGCCGCGCCCCTGAAGGGTCCGGCCGGCCACTGAGGCCGGTGCTGCAACCGTGAGCGCAGTGAATTTCGCATCGATGAGCGCATCGCCGTGGGAGCCGGTGATCCGCCCCCAGGGCGCGCTCAGCATGACGCGGTGATAGACCGAGCCGTAGCGGCCCAGATGCGTCAAGGTGCTGGGGTTGAAGCTGATCTTGAACCGCTGCAGTGGCATGCGCAGCGTCCTGCCGGTGACGAGCTCGGCGCGCAGCGCGGCGCTTCTGGCCGCCTGATGCGCCGCACGCACCGCCTCCTGCGCTTCGATGGCGGCGCCGCCGTAACGGGCGGGATGTTCTGCGCGAGCCGGGCCGAGGGTGTGACCACCGTAATGCCGTAGGCCCGTGCCGCAACCGCTGTTCCCGCGCGCCATCGCGCGGGAACAGCCGGTCTCAGCGGCGCGCGTTCTTGCCGCGATGCTTGGGCGCGTGGCCGTGTCGCGGCGCAGCGCCTTTGCCCCTCGGACCGGGTGGGCCCTTGTGGGCGCGAGGACGGCGCTCGGTGCGCTCTGCGCGCTCCGGCTTCGAATCGACGCGGCTGATGCGCAGCTCCGCTCCGCGCACCCGCACGGCCTGGAGGTTCTCGAAGATCTCCTCCGGCATGCCGGGCGGAAGATCGACGAAGCTGTGGTCTTCGCGGATGTCGATATGTCCGATATCGCGGCCGTCGAGGCCCGCCTCGTTGGCGAGCGCGCCGACGATATTCCCCGGCTGTACGCCATGGGCGTGTCCGACTTCGATCCGGAACGTCTCGAGCCGCGGGCCCCTGGACGATGCGGGGCGCGCACGGCGCTCCCCGGCCGGCTCGCGATCCGCAGGCGGACGGCCTTTCCGGCCCCCTGCCTCGCCGCGGCGGGGCTCGACGGGCGTCACGTCCTGCGGCTCCTCGGCCTTGGGCGTCATCAGCAGCGGAGTCGAACCCTGCAGGAGGCTGGCCAGCGCCGCGGCGATCTCCGCCGCCGGCAGATTCTGCTCGCGCTCGATCTGTTCGATGAGCGGCTGGAAGACCTTCCCCTCGGCGCTGCGCACCGCGTTCGCGACGGTCTCCTTGAACTTCGCGATGCGCTGCTCGTTGACGTCCTCGATGCTCGGCAGCCGCATCTGCTCGATCGGTTGCTTGGTCGCCCGCTCGATGATGCGCAGCATGTTGCGTTCGCGCGGCGCGACGAACAGGATCGCTTCCCCGTTGCGGCCGGCGCGTCCGGTGCGCCCGATCCGGTGCACGTAGGTCTGCGAGTCATAGGGAATGTCGTAGTTGACGACGTGCGAGATCCGCTCGACGTCAAGGCCGCGCGCGGCGACGTCGGTGGCCACGACGATGTCGACCTGGCCGGCCTTCAGACGGGCGATGGTGCGCTCGCGCTGCTGCTGGGGGACATCGCCGTGCAAGGCGGCGACGTTGAATCCGCGTGCCTCGAGGCGCTCGGCGAGTTCCGCCGTTTCGAGCTTCGTGCGCACGAACACGATCATGGCCTCGAAGCGCTCCACTTCCAGCATGCGCGTCAGCGCATCGAGCTTGTGCAGGCCGCTCACCAGCCAGTAGCGCTGGCGAATCTTCGGCGTCGTGCTGGCGCGGTTCTGGATGGTGATCTGGGCCGGTTCGCGCATGTGCGTGTGCGCGATGCGCCGGATCGCCGGCGGCAGCGTCGCGGAGAACAACGCGGTCTGGCGCTGCGGGGGAGCCTGCTGCAGGATCTGCTCGATCGCGTCGACGAAGCCCATCTGCAGCATCTCGTCGCCTTCGTCGAGCACGATGAAGCGCAGCGTGTCGAGCGCGAACGTGCCGCGCGCCATGTGGTCCATGATGCGACCGGGCGTGCCCACGATCACGTGTGCACCGCGCTTCAAGCCCTTGAGCTGCGGGACGTAGCTCTGGCCGCCATAGAGCGGCAGGACGTGAAAGCCCTTCAGATGCGCTGCATACCGCTGGAAGGCCTCTGCGACCTGGATGGCCAGCTCGCGCGTCGGCACCAGCACCAGCGCCTGCGGGCGGGTCTGCGCCAGATCGAGCTGCGCCAGAATCGGCAGGGCGAAGGCCGCGGTCTTGCCGGTGCCCGTCTGGGCCTGTCCCAGGAGATCCGCGCCGGACAGCAGCAGTGGGATGGTCTGCGCCTGGATGGGCGAGGGCGTCTCATAGCCGACGGCCGTCAGTGCTTCGAGCACCGGTTCGGGCAGGCCGAGCTCGCGAAAGCCGGCAGTGGTGTGTTCATCGCTCATATCGGTCACTCAACTCGTTCTTCCCGGCCGAGGCGCCGGCGTATCGCTTCTTCCCGGGCGTCCTCGATCACCTGGATGACGCCGCCGGTGTCGGCCGGCGCCTCGTCTCGGACGACGATTCCTGTGAGGCGGCTGTCGGGATGCAGCTCGCCCGTTTCGTACAGCGCCCAGATCTCCCGGGCAAACTCGGTCTCAAGCAGCTCCGGTGCAAAGCGTCCGAGCGTGGCTCTGAGGTTGTTGACGTCCCGCTCGAGCATCGCGAAGGCGGCATTGTTGCCCGCGGCGTTCACCACCTGCGGCAGGTCGATGATCACGGGACCGTCCGGCCCGAGCAATACGTTGAACTCCGAAAGATCCCCATGGATCAGTCCGATGCTCAGCATGCGTGCAATCTGCCGCATGAGAAACTCGTGATAGTCGCGCGCGAGCTCGGCCGTGAGCTCCACTTCGCCGAGCCGCGGTGCCGGATCGCCCGAGGCGTCGGTGACCAGTTCCATCAGCAGCACGTCGTTGAAGTAACCGACCGGCCGCGGGACGCGCACGTCCGCGGCCACGAGCCGGTAGAGCGCGTCGACTTCGGCGTTCTTCCACTCCTGCTCCTGCTCCCGACGGCCGAAGCGGGTGCTGCGGTTCATCGCCCGGGTCTCGCGGCTGCCGCGGACCTTGCGGCCCTCCTGGTACTGCGCGCGCCGCTGGAAGCTGCGCTGCGCCATGTCCCGATAGACTTTCGCGCAGCGAAGGTGCGTCCCGCAGCGCACGATGTACACCGTAGCTTCCTTGCCGCTTTTCAGGGAGCGGACCACTTCATCGATGACGCCGTCATCGATCAAGGGCTGCAAGTCTTTGGGAACTCTCATGGTCTCCGTGGGCGCGGTGGTTCGGCCCGCGAAGTTCGTATGAAAAGGGGGGGTGCGCGAAAGCGCGTCGAGAACTCTGACGGCGCAGTGTAGCACGGTGCGCCGGCCGTTGCTGTGTTGAGCGCTGCCTGGTGGCCCCGGTCCGGCGCGTGGGTGTGCACTCGACCGGGTGTCCGACGGGGCTGGCTGTGCCCGCTCCGCACGGCTTCGCGCAGACCTCCGGCCGGGTTCCCGGGGCGGCCTGCGCCCGTGCCGGGCGCTCAGCTGAGCATGAAGGTCGTATAGTTCAACCGGTCGAGCGCGCGGTCGGTGACGGTCAGCACGAGCACGGTGCTCACCAGCATGGCGAGAACGAAGCCGTATCCGTAGAAGAATGGGCCGAGCTTCAGGCTGAGCTCGGTGAAGACCAGATTCGACGCCAGCATCGTGGCGCTGACCGCCGCCGCAGTGCGCAGACGGTCGAGATAGAACAGGATGTTCAGGCCGGCCATGACGAGCAGCTGCAGGCCTACGCCCACCGAGTCGATCGCCAGCAGCGGGAAATACAGCGTCGGGATGCGAAAGAACGCGAGCAGGGACGGGCCGAGGGCGATGAGCACGAGCAACGTGAAGCCCTGGATCTTGATGATGTCGTAGATGCCTTCACGTGCGGTCACGACCATCCGCTCGCGGAAGGTGCGGATCGCGGTGAGCGCCCCGCCCTCACGGACTGCCCGGTAGTAGCGGTCGTACGCGCGCACGAAGTCGACCTCCATGCGCAGCAGAAACACCGCCATGCCGGGAATCAGCGTGAAGTAGGCGAGGAAGATCGGCGTGTCATAGATCGTCGAGGCGTGCAGGTCGCCGATGACGCGCTGGCCGGTGCCGGCGCCGAGCCAGAACAGGAACTTGTCGGCCCAGACCCCGGCATTGAAGAACAGACCGACCGGCAGCAGCCACAGGTGCACGCGCCCCGGGCGCAGGAAGTCGAATTCGACCAGGCGGCCCGGCGGATATTCCCGCCAGACCAGCGCCAGCGAGCCGAGGATGATGACCGCCTGGCCGGCGGCGAAGCCGACCAGCAGACCCTCCATGCCCAGACCCGCTTTGGCCAGTGCGAACCCGAGCGCCACCGAACCGCCGTAGCCGAGCAGGTACAGCACCAGCAACGACCGGTACTGTTTCAGCCCCGAGAGCAGGACGGTGAGGACCCAGACCGTGTTGAGCAGGTTCAGGCTCACGATCATCAGCGCCCGGTAGGCCGGGCTCGTCCCGGGCAGCAGCCACAGTGCGAGCGGCACGGAGGCGAGCAGCAGCGGCAGTCCCGTCGCGAGCAGGATGCCGAGCAGATTCGGCAGGACCCGTTCCGTCTGGCGCTCGAACAGCCGGTCGGCGACGTAGCGCGTGTAGAGCAGCTGCGTCCCGCCGGAGTACATGAGACTGAGGGCGATCAGCCAGGTCACGCTGGTCTGGAAGTCGGTGATCTTGCTGGCCGGCAGGACCACCCCGAGGCTCATGACGCCGAGGATGAGAATCGCCAGGATCGACAGCACCCAGGGGCCGGAGCCGATGACGCCTGCGTAGAGGTACGCGCGCAGCAGCCCCAGGTAGGTCTCGCTGCGGCTCAGGCGGCGCAGCTCGAAGCCGATGCCGGCCATCAGCGCGCCTCCCCGCTGCCGATCCGTTCGACGAAGAGCTGATCGAACGTGGCGATCATCTGCCGCTGGTCGTAGTAGGTCTCCGCCCGGCGGATCGCCGTCTCGACGGCGCGCGCGTAGGCCGCGGTGTCCTCGAGCAGCGCCGCGGCGGCCTGCGCGAGCGCCTCGTGATCGGCAAGACCGATCACGGCGCCGGCCGCGCCGAGCGCCCGGTCCTCCTCGCCGCGCCCGTACACCAGCTCGGAGCAGGCGCCGACATCGGTGGTCACGCAGGGCAGTCCGGCCGCGAACCCCTCGAGGATCGACAACGGCAGCCCTTCGCTGATCGAACTCAGCACCAGCACGCCGACCTCGGGCAGGATCTCCTCGATGCGCCGGAAGCCGAAGAAGCGCAGCGACTCCCCGAGCCCGAGGGCCTCGGCGAGCTCGTGACATTCGCGGCTGTATTCCGGGTCTTCATCCTCCGGACCGACGATCCAGGCCTGCGCGCCCGGCAGGCGCTGGCGCAGGGCATGGGCCGCGCGGATGAACGTCTTGATGTCCTTGATTCGCACCACCCGGCCGAGCAGACAGATGACCGGCGGCGGCGCGGCGCCGCGGGCCCGGCGCAGACGGGCGAGGCGCTCGACGTCCACGCCATTGGGGATGATGCGCGTGCGGGCGGCCTCGGCACCGTCGCGGATCTGCTGCTGGCGGGCGGTTTCGAACAGACTGATGATGGGGTCGGCCTGGCGGTAGGCGAGCCCGCCGAGGATTTCAAAGAAGCGGATCCACATCTCGCGCAGATGACTGACTTCCGTGGGGTCGTGCTGCAGCGGACTGCGCGCGTCATTGATCCAGTCGGCGTTCATCAGGTCGACGCGCCGCTCCTTGGTGTAGATGCCATGCTCCATGAGCACGAGCGGCCGATGCTGGGCCTGCGCGCCCAGCACGCCGAGAAGGCCTGCATAGCCGGTCGAGGGACTGAGGAACAGCTTCGCCCGGGGCAATGAGCGGGCGGCGCGCGCCAGCGCCCACAGCGGGCGGTGCAGGTTGCGGACCGTCCAGAAATAATCGACGAACGAGGGCTCGGTCGCATACGCCTCGTACGCGGCGGTGATGTATTGCCACGCCGGTTCACTGTAGAGGAATGCTTCCTCGGTGAACGGGCCACCGGCCTCGAACTGCGCCGAGAAGTCGAGTGCCTCGGTCTTCCCGGCGCGCAGCGAGGCGTGCAGACACGCGTAGCGTTCAGCGCTGTCGGGCGGCAGCCGCGGCACCTTGGCCGCGGCGCGCTCGTTCTGTTCCCCGAACAGATACAGCGTCTGCAGCGAGGTCACGTTCTCGGGCAGCTGGTACTGCATGCCGCGGTAGTCCTTGGCCTGCGACCCGAGGAACACGGCCCCGAAGCGCCAGTGCGGCAGCTGGCTGACGAGCTGGTGCACCCAGCTCGACACCCCGCCCTTCACGTACGGATAGGTGCCTTCGAGCACCAGCGCGATATCGCAGTCGCTCGCTGCTGACTCAAGCATCGATCGCATGCCCCCAGAGCCTGGCCACCGGGCCGATGAGTGGAATGTGCCGGTACAGCGGACGCTGTGCGAGCAGTCCGCGCAGCTGCGCGTAATCGCGGTGGCGCCACGCACACTCGAGCAGCCACGGCAGCGCGCGGGCCGGGGCCGCGCCGGCGGCGCTGGCCTGCTCGTAATCGCGCGTGATGTCCGTCTCGCGCGCTGCCGGCAGGCGCTGCTGCTCCAATCGCGCGCGCGTCAGCAGCAGACGGGTTCGCCAGGGAGCATCCGCCGGCGGTTCGCCAATGGTTTCGATCAGCTGCTGCGCGGCATCGAGGTGCATCTGGCGCAGACTGCCACTGACGATGCCGAGGTAGACGAACTCCAGATGCAGCTCCGCGAGATCGAGCGTGGTTTGCGTAGTGCCGAGACCGTGCGCGCGGCGGTGCGCTTCGAGGTGATTCATCTGCGCGATGATCGCTTCCTCGCGCCGCGCGAGCAGATTGTGCGCGAGCAGGCGCAGCGTCTCATCCGGGTGGTTCAGCGCTCCGCGCAGCAGATGCGTGGTGTCGCGGCTGCGACGGGTTGCGATGGCCAGCAGCGCGCGCGAGCCCAGATCGCCAGAGGGGGCCGCGGTGCGCAGGCGGGCGAGTGCGCCGCCGGCGCCGAAGCGACTGACGTGGCCGCGGATCTCGCTCGCATACGCCGGCTGGCGCACGAGCTTCGGTTGTGGATGGTGCACGTCCTTTTCCAGGTGCGGGTACACCAGCCCGACGAGCAGGACCAACGGGGGTCCGAGCAGCGGCAGCATGCTGCCAAGGGCCGTGAGCGTGAGCAGGTTGAGCGCACGGCGCTCGCGCAGTCGGCGCGGCAGCACAACGTGTCCGATGAGGGCACACAGCGCACTCGCCAGTGCGTTGACGAGCAGCAGGACCAGCACCAGGGTCGCTGCACCGGACATCGAAGCCGGCTGCAGCCAGCCGGTCAGGTGCGCAGTGACGGCAGCGCTCATGGCGTCAGTCCTATGCCGCGTTCGCGCAGCAGTGCGAGCGGGGAGCGAGGGTCAACCTCGATGCCGCACTCGCGCAGCAGCACGAGCGGCGGACGATGATCGACGGGGACCTGGGTGACGCCGAAGCCGGCCGCCTCGAGTCCCCCTTCCATGCGATGGGCGCGCAGGATGCCCTCGATGCGATCGAGGAAACCGCGCGCGGTGGCCGGGCCGGCGAGCGGCAGCAGGATCAGCAGACCCGCCGAGAGCGGCCCGAACGGCTCGCGCCAATACAGATCGAGGCCGCGACGTGCGGAGTGCAACGCGTCGAGCGCCGCGGTTTGCGCAACGTCGGTGTGAGCGCGAACCACCACCAACGTGGAGTGCACGCCGCTGCGCTCGTGCAGGCGCTGCAACTTGATCAGCTCGTGTGCGAACACGGCGGGGCAGTACGGCAGCGTGCGGCGCAGATCCGCGGTCTGGGCCGCTGCCCAGCTCTCGTCGGCGAAATACTGCAGCATGGCCGCGGCGGCGGTCAGGTTCTCCTCGACGAGGGCGAGCAGCGGCAGGTCGCGCACCACGAGCACGCCGAGCTTCTCGCCCGCGGAGTCGATCAGCGGAAACACCGCGCGGTAATTGCCGCCCTGCTCCAGTTCGACGAGCTGGTCGATGCTGTGATAGGCAGTCTGTTCGTGCTCGAGTGCATAACGCAGCAGAGGGTCGGTGCGCACCAGGGCTGCGGGCGCCCCGAGTGCAGCGAGCGGGTCATCGACCAGCCGCCCGCTGCGGTACAGATGCAACCCGGCGCTCTCGAACCGGCAGTACTGCGCCAGCAGCTGCAACAGCGCATTGGCACCGGTCGCGGAGACCCCGGAGTGTTCCTCGGCACTGAGCTCACGCAGTGCCTCCAGCGCGCCGCGCAGCGTGACCGGTTGGGCGATCAGCGCCTCCTCGAGACGGTCGTGCGAGAGGCGCGTGACGAAGAACGCCCGGCTCAGCGACTCCAGACGCTGCTCGGTGTAATCGGTGCGCGCCTGGCCGGCTCTGAGCTGCTCGCGCCAGCGCGAGCGGTATTGCCCGCCACTCAGCGCCGCAAGCGCGCCACCGGCCATTTGAATCAGCGGCGGCGCCTGGCCGCTGAAGCCGAACCGGTGCGCGGCGATGCCGGCGACGGTCAGCACCAGGCTGGCGAGCGCGGCCGGGGCGAGGCCGTAGCGCAGTCCGAGCAGCAATGGAATCAGCCACAGCCAGGGATAGGGCGAGGCGGTGAACGGCGCGGTGCGAAACAGCCACAGCGCCACGGCGAGCCCGGCGAGCGGCAGCAGGAGCACTTCCGCCCAGACGACGACGTCGTTGCGCTGATCGGTGGTTCTGTCCATGCCGGTCCGGCCTCGCGTTCAGGGCAACAGGCGATTGATGAGCCCGGCCAGCGTCCGTTCGGAAAGGACCGCCAACCCCTCGCGGCTGCTGCCGCTCGCCGAGGCGACGCCGTTCCAGAGCGTCGTGCCGGAGCGCAGGTCCATCAGGCGCAGCGTGAGGCCGACGGCAGGCTGACCGTCGAGACCGATCTTGTAGTGCCACTCATCGACGCTGCCGAGGAGCGCGTAGCGGGCGCCATGGCGACGAGCCCAGGCGAGCTGTTCGCGCTGTTCCCGGGCCCCTTCGCCGACCGGCAGCGGGCCGCTGTCGCCCGGGGAGGGTGCGAGCAGGACGTGCGCCAGCCCGTGCACGCCGAGCAGCGCCGTCAACTGCTGCTGGACGCGTCCGCCGGCATAAGGAGTGGAGGTGTTGTTGACTGGCGTCAGCACGCACCACACCGCCTGCCGATCCGGATGAGGTGAGGGGGAGGCTGCGAGCTGAACGGTGGCGCAACCGGTCAGGCCGGCCACGGCGCACAGGAGCAGGATCCAGGTGATGGTCTTCGATGAGGCTCTCATGGTCAGACTCGTTTATTGCGTGGAGGAGAAGTAGTGTCGATAGCGCAGCATGACGCCTGCCGTGCGCCCGCTGTGCGTGCCCACGTTGTTCTGCAGAGTCAGGCTCAGCGAGAGGTGATCGGCGCCGAACACGGGTGTGGCGATCCCGGCGTCGAGGTCGTAACCCTGGCCGCTGACGCTGTTGGCGCAGAGGTCCGCGCTGGCAAATGGCCGCAGCCGCGAGACGAAGGCGCGCCGGTCGCGCATGTTGAAATGGCCGCCGGCGCAGGCCTGCACGAAGCTCTGCGGCACGAAGAAACCCACGGTGGGGCGAAGATCGCTCGGCACCAGGGGGCGCAGCTGGGCGGGCAGGTGCGCCGCAGGTGCATAGTGCGCGCCGCTCACCGAGGCCTGCAGCGTGAAGTCCGGCGGTGCAAACCACAGACGGTAGTCGGCGCCGAGCGAGAAACGCTGCACCGTGCCCAGTGCTCCGCCGCCCTGCGCGCGCAGCTGGCCGGCCTGCACCTGCAGCGCGAGCGCCGTACGCGGCGTCAATTGCCGGCTCACGCCTGCGCTGACCCGGTCTTCCAGTGCGCCGACGCTCAGCGCGGCGGTATCGAGGGGGCGCGCGCCGGCAATCGCCGCGAGCGTGCTGTGCACCGAGCCGCTCCAGCGCTGCTGCCACGTGATGCCGCCGCGCAGCCATCCTGCCAGGTTCCGGCCGGCACCGAGCGCGAGGGTGAGACGGCCGGACCGGCCGGTCCGGCGCCAGGTGAGCAGTGCGGCGCGGCTCAGCGAGGGCGGAGTGCCGAACTGCGTGCGGTCGATGCTGCGCTGATGCGTGCTCTGGAGGCGGATCTCGAGCCGCTCGTGCGAGGTCAGCTCGTGGCGGGCCCGCACGTCGATGCCTTCCTCGAGCAGACCGCTGATCTCGAGGGCCTGGGCGTCGGCGCCGACGCTGTCGGCCCGAGCGAGCGCGAGCGTGTCGAACCGGCGCTGCAGGCGACGGTCGTTCGGGTTGCGCTCGAGTTCCCGGTAGGCGAGCGTGAGGGCCAGAGAATCCCAGCCGAGGGCCCGCGCGGCCGCCTCCCGGTCACGGGGAGCGAGCTGCGAACGATGCCGGTGCAGGAGCGTCCCGAGGGCCGAGCGGTCGTGCGCGGTCAGGGCTTGCGCAAGCCGTGCCCAGGGCGGCGGCGGACGGCCGCGGAAGGCCCGCAGACCCCACCAGCGCGCCAGCGCGTAGGCGCGCTCGTTCTCGATCGCCGCCAGCACCGTCAGTCTCGCCTGCCGATGCGCCGGATGGCGCGCGAGTCGCAGCAGGGCCTGTTGTGCCGGATCTCCCGGGGCGAGCACCCCGGCGAGCCGCGCGACGGCGATCTGCCGCCGTTCGCGCCCGTGAGCCGTTCGCGGTGCTCGCCGCTGCGCAAGGTCATCGTAAGCGCGCCGGCGCAGTGCCCAGTCGGCCCCGGGACGCGCCGCCTGCTGCAGCGTGTCGGCGTAATCGAGCAGCCACTGCGGATCGTGCTTGCGCGCGGGCCACTGTGCTTGCAGCCACGGCAGCGCCTGTTCGGGCCGGTGCACCGCGGCGTACGCCGCGGCGAGCGGTGCCCATAACTGCGGCGCGGTTCGGGCCTGACGGTCCAGACGGTGCAGTCGCGGTGCGATCGGCGCGAGTTCGTGGGTATTGATGAGCAGCCACAGATAGCCGGCGAGCAGCCGGCTGTCCCCGGGCCGCTCCTCGAGCGCATGGTGGTAGGCGGCGAGGGCTGCGTGGGTGCGGCCCTGGCCGGCGCGCAGTGCCGCAAGACTCGTCCAGTAGAAGGGTGTGTCGGCAAAGGCCGCTGTCTGGCCTGCCCCGAGCAGGGCGAAGGCGCGCGCCAGCCACGGCGTGGACGGATGGCGGGCAGCGGCGATGCCGAGCAGCGAGAGAAACAGCGTCGGCTCGTGCGTCCGCTGCCAGCCTTGCGCGGCGAGCGCGAATGCTCGTCCGGGATGCCGATACTGCTCGGCGTAGACCACGCGCAGATAGGCCGACACGTCGGCATGGCCGGTGCCGATCAGCACGCGCGCGGCCCGGGCGGCCAGCCGGTAGCGGCCGAGCTGCCAGGCCAGTCCGCTCAGCGTCCGCCAGTAGGCGGTGTCGGCCGGCCGGGCGCGGGGTGCGGCTGCCCGCAACGCCGCGAGGGCCTGCGGCAGACGGTTCTGGACGTAGTCGAGCGTCGCGAGGGCGAGCATGACCTTCGGGCCGGCACCGAAGTGTTTCCGGTAGCGCTGCAGCGTCGAGCGCTCACGCGCCGGCTCGCCGAGCATGCGGTAGATCACGGCCTGCTCCCAGAGCAGCGCCGCGGAGCGGCGCTGCACGAACTGCCGCTGCAGCTCGGCGATCGCCCGCTGCGGCTCGCCGATGTCGAGGTACAGACCGCTCAGCATGCGCCGCTGCGCAGGGGTGGCGCGGCCGAGCCGGATCAGCTCGCGCAGCAGCGCCACCGCGCGGCCGTTGTGGCCGAGTCCGAGGGCCAGATCGAGGGCCGGCTGCAGATCGCGCACCTGGTGCAGGTCGAGCGCGAGTCGGCTGAGCGCGGCAAACGCCGCCTGCGGGTGGTTGCTCCAGCGGGCGGATCGGGCGAGGCGGCCGAGCCACCGCAGCGAGTCCGGACGCGCCCTGATCGCACTTCGTGACAGCGCGTAGGCATCGTCGACGTCACCGGCGCCGACGAACGCCTGCCAGGCGAGATCCCAATCCCGGGCTCTGAAGGGACGGCTCGGCAGTGTCTGTGGCGCAGCGGCGCACGCCGGATCGGGAATGCGGCTGATCGCCAGCAGCGCCAACATCGCGTACAGGCGCAGTCGCATGGTCGGTCGAGTCTTCAGCGCGCTCATGGCGGTTGCAGGCCAATGAGCCGGCGCGCGTACTGCGCGGCAAGTTTCGGGGCATCGGCCAACAGCGCCAGACGGGTCAGCGCCCGCCAGAGGGCCATGGTCCGCGGTATCGCGGCGAGTTCCTGCCGGGCGAACGCCAGGGCATCGAGCGGCCGCCCGGCCGCGCGCAGCGCCGCGATGCCCTCGTAGAACGCCGCGAGGCGCAGCGCCGGGTCCGGGCTGCGTGCGATGACATACCGGTACAGCTGTGCAGCGGCCCGGTAGTGGCCCAGCGCGGCCACGGTGCGAGCCTCCCGCAGCAGGTGCCGGACGTCCATGCGCGGTGAAAGCCGCAGGACGTCCTGCGTGTAGGTCGCCGCAAGTTGCCGGTGGCGTCTCGAGGCTGGCGGCTGCCGGTACAACTCGGCGCGCAGCAGGTTGACCCGCAGCAGTGCGATGTCCGGCGCAAGCGTGGCCCAGCGCCGCGACGCCCAGGGGGCGAGCGCGCGGCGCGCCAGGGCGATCCGACCCGCCTCGAGGGCCTGGCGGGCGAGGAGAATGCGGGTCTCGGTGGCCGTCGGCTGCGAGCGCACCATCAGCTCCAGGTAGGCGAGGGTCGCGGCATTCGGCGCGGGCGAGTGCTTCAGGCCCGATTCGATGTAATAGCGTGGATACAGCAGCGCCAGGGCGATCAGCGTGGCGACGATCAGGCTGGCGCGCAGCCACAGGGGCGCAAAATGCTCGCGCGCCGCGGGCTCACGCGAGTGTGCGCGCCGCTCGGTCACGGCCGAGTGGGGCGCACGATCGGTCAACTCCGGCAGTCGCATCGAGTCCATCGCTCAGCCCCGGCAGCGTACGGCGAGCTGCGCCCGCTCGGCGGTGAGCTGGAAGCGAACCTCGCCGTGCGCACCGGCTCTGCCGTGCCGGATCCGGCCGTTGATGCGCGTCACGCAGTGCGCCGCGTTGCCGAGCGTGATGGAAAGCGGCACGTAGCCTTGTAACCGCAGCTTCAGGCGTCCGGGTGCGCGCATCAGCGCCTCGATCCGTCCGTTGGCGCTTCTCAGGTAGGGGCCGCGCGGAGCCGTGGCCTGAAGCACCAGCCGCGCATCGCCGCCCGGGCCCAGATGCACGTAGCGGTTCGTGCCGACGTCGCGGAATCCGGCGACATTGCGCGAGCCGGCCAGATCGGGATAGCCGAGCGCGGCGGGTATGCGCAGTTCCTGGTCCGGGCCGTAACCGCGCAGCAGAAACCCCTGGCCGTCTCGCGCGAGTCCGGCAGACTCGAAGGCGACGGCGATACGGCTGTAGGTCGAGGCGAACACCGGTGTGGAGCGCTGGTGCTCGGCCCAGCGGTAGACCTGCTCGAGCTGCTTCAGGGCACAGGCGCGGGTGCCGGAGTAGTAGTGGTAGTAGATCTCCATCGCCGTCAGCCGCCGCGGCCGATCGGTCATCTGCAGTGTCTGGATGGCCTGGCTGTAGCCGCAGTAGGGCGGCTTCCACCCGTGGGTGTACTCGTCTTCGTTGCCGATCGGCGAGTAGACCTGGAAATATCTGCCCTTGCGTACGCCGAGCGGCACGACGTTGGTCAGCGATGGATGCGCCCGCGTAATGGTGCTGTTGTTGCCATTGATGTTCTGCAGGCCGCCGCGGTAGGCGATGGCGAGCACCTTCGCATCCGGATCGGTGTCGCCCGACCACTGAATGACGCGCACCGGTTTGCCGGGCGGGGCGAGCAGGCGCTCGATGATGTCGGCCGAGCCGGTGACTTCCATCTCGGGACTGAACCGGTAGCCCGGCACGGGCAGGTTCATGCCGTACTTGAAGGCCGGATTGCGCGCGGCGGCGGCGCGCTTCGGGTGCAATCCCGCCGAAAGATCCGGGTCGCGCTCGAGGGCCTGCCAGTCGAAGGGGTGCGAGTAGGTGTGCGTGCCGATCTGCACCCAGGGCAGCCGGAAGATCTGTCGGGCGATGGGCCGCAGCGTCGCGACCTGCGCCTCGGGATGCAGACCGTGGCGGATGAACTCCGAGGCGATGACCGAGGCGGTCACCGGCAGCCGGAAGCGCTTGAGAACCTGACTGAGGATGACCTCGGCCGCCGGCTGATCGTGGAACGCGCCGATCCACGAGAGCGAAGCGAAGCCGTCCCCATCGATCAGGCCGAACAGCAGCCGCCGGCCGCTCGTGGTCGTGTAGTCATATGCGGGCACCCGCGGCAGGCGCAGCGCGGCGCGGAAGAAGCGGAATGGATCGACGATCCAGGCGGCCTGCAGCGCGCCGTTGGCGAGGTTGCCCTGGGGCAGGCTGCGCAGCACGTACGGCGAGAGGACGTATCCGCCCCAGGGCGTGAGCGCGGCGGCGACTTCGGTACCGCCGGCGAGCGTGACCGCAAGCAGCGGCCTGCCCGGCGGGCGCAGGCGGATCGGGCTGTAGTCCGGTGCGCTCGGGAGCGCCGGGCTCTCGAATCCGAAGAAACGCGAATCCAGGTGTGCGAGACGGGCGCGATGCAGGCCGGCGGGGGCGGCCTTGCCGAGGCGCAGACCGAGCGAGCCGAGGTGCCCGGAACTCATCGGCATGCCGAAGTGGCCGAGGATGGCCACCGGCACGCCGGCCTTCATCTGCATCCGCAGCCATCGCCAGGTTCGCCTCTCGTGCGCGAAATGTGACGAATGGAACCAGGTGACGATGCCGGCGACCTGACCGGTGAGCGGGCCGCCCGGCAGTGGCGTGCGCGTCACGTTGAGGATGCGTGTGGCGTACCCGAGGTGATTCAGGGGCATCGCCGCGTACCAGTTCAGATCGTTGTCCATCCGCCCGCCGCGGCCGGCGTCGAGCATCAGGACCTGGCGTGGCATGGGCGTGATCGTGCTCACGCCGACGACGTCGAGTGACGCATCGGTGACGTACGGCACGATCCCGTGGCCTTCGATGCGGCGGGCCAGGCGCTGCGCTGCAGTGCGTTCGGCAGGCGGCAGGTAATCAATGGCGATCGGCGTCAGTCCCAACCGGTGCACCTGCTGGAGTCGGGCCAACAGTGCACGCGAGGTGCTGGGGTCGACGGCGAGGTAGCGCTGCGTCGATTGATCCCAGCCGCGGTACAGCGACTCGGCGGCGACCGCGATCACGCCCTGACCCTTCAGGGCCGGCAGCAGCGCGAAGCCGCGGTTGAAGATGAAGCGTCCCCGGGGATCGTGCCGGTGCACGGACTCGATGAGCGCCACCAGTCCGGCCCGGTACGCCGCGCGCTCCGGGGCGCTCTTCAGGGCGAGGCGGTAGCTGTCGAGCGTATCGAAGAAGTAGTTGCGGTAGCCGCGCGCGCGCAGCGGCGCGAAGACGTGCTGCCGATAATAGGCGCGGCACGCGGGGTTGGCCTGATTGACGATCCAGCTCTTCCAGAGGTGATTCTCCGCCAGGCGGCAGTGCGCCGGCAGGGTCTGCCCGGCCGGGGAGTCCATCGCGAGTTCGCCGAGGGAAACGTAGGCGAAGACCGTCGTGTGCGCACCGGCGAGCGCTTTCGGCTGGGCGAGCGCATCCGGCTGCACGATCACCCAATCGAAATCGTGCAGTACGCTTGCCGGGGGGTGCTCGCCGTAGAAAAAGGCGACGGAGGGGAGCGGAACCTCCTGTGCCACGCTCATGGGCGCCTGCGTCCACAGCGCCAGCACCGCCATCAGCAGGGGCATCCATCGTTGGCGTAAGGCGGCGCGCAGCGCCCCGGCAGGTGGGGCCTGCGGGGCAACGGGTGAGCGGACGGGGCGCAGCGCAACCGCCGCGTGACCGCTGCACGGTCGACCCGTCGCGTCGAGTTCTGCGCGGCCACGGGCTGTAGCGGCGAACGGGATCGCCGCTGGAGAGCGCAACTGTCGGAAGCCTGGACACACCTTCACGCCAGATATTGTCAAGCGCGGGTGCGTCTGCTGGAGGGAACGCTGTCACGGATTATGGCAAGACGAGCGGCGTGAATTGCCCGTTCTGTGCACTGCAGCGCATTGGGAAGATGTCCGTCGGCTGCCTGCGGGGCGGCGCGGTGATACGTCACTTCGGCGCACGTCGCGCGGCAGGTCCGAGCCTTGCCCGCTCTGGTCCCTCTCGCGGTCGCAGCGGGCGCTCCCGGGGACATGCCGGCGCCCGCCGTCGGGTGGCCGGGCGTGCGCCGCGGGGCAGGCGCTGCGTGACGTCGGGCGCTCGCAGCGCCCTCGCTCCGGGCGGGCGGACACGATAGACAGGACACGTCCGTAAAGTGCATTGTCACGTCATCGACGGCAGCACAGGGGCAGACACAGTGGAAGCGGGCACGGCGGCCGTGATCCAGCGTCACACGGATAGGTTCAATCCGCCCGCGCCGGGGGCGCTGCATGGACTCTGATGCGGATGCGCTGATCGGCCGGGCACGAGAGAGTCTCGAGCGGGCCTACGCGCCGTACTCCCGTTTCCCCGTGGCGGCGGCCGTGCGCGATGAGCGAGGTCGGATGTTCACGGGCGTGAACGTCGAGAACATTTCCTTCGGGCTGAGCATGTGTGCCGAGCGCGTCGCGATCTTTGCGGCCATCACCGCCGGCGCCTGCCGCATCACGGCGATTGCCGTCGTCAGCGGCTCAGCCGAGGTGCTCTCGCCCTGCGGTGCGTGCCGGCAGGTGATTGCAGAGTTTGCCTCGGAGGACACGCCCGTGTACTGCTGCGCGGGCGCCGGCGGGACGCGCCGCTGGACCGTCGCGGAGTTGCTGCCGAGCGGATTTGCCGCCTCGCAGTTGCGCAGCCGGTGAGCGGATGCGCAGCCACCTTGCGTGAGCAGACGGGTGCGGCCCGTGCGGCTCGCGACACGCTCCTTCGTGCGTGCCGGACGCAATGCAGTGCAGAGCCGCCGGCATTGCGGTGCCGCGCAGCTGGGAGCATGAGCCCGCCCCGGGGCGGCGCCCGGTGCGCACGCGTTGCGCGGATTGACCTTTTCGTGACGGCTCGTCTGATGACCCCATGAATCCTCTTCCCACCGAACCGATCGAGCCGGACGCGTCCGCCGTCGAAACCCTCGGAATCGCCCCGGTACCGGACGGGGCGCGGCACATGCGCGTGACCTCCCTGTTCGTGATCTGGAGTCTTGCCTCGGCATCGGCGACGACACCGGTCATCGGGCTGGTCCTCAAGGGCATGGGCCTTCAGCAGTTCCTCTGGGTCAACGTGCTCGCCCTGCTCGTTGGCCTGGTGCCTTCGATGTTGCTGGCGCACATGGGCCGGCAGGTGCCGATCATCTCCATGGTGATGGCGCGGCGGACCTTCGGAATGGGCGGGGCGACGCTGCTGTCGATCCTGTACACGATCGTGGGTGCGGGATGGTTCGGGTTGAACACCGACGTCGGTGGCCAGATCCTCTCGACGCTGTTCCCCGGGCACGGCGTGCTGTGGTACCTGGTGCTCGGGGCCCTGCAGATCGCCCTGGTGTTCTTCGGCATGGACGTGCTGGAGAAGTTCTACAACTACACCGCCCTGGTGTTTCTGCTGTGCTATGCGGTGCTGGCCTATTACCTCTTCCACCGCTACGCCTTCGTCATGCCGCGGCAGACGGGCGCGATTGCCTGGGGAAAGGACATCGACCTCATCCTGAGCTTCAGCCTGCTCTCGTGGGCTTACATTTTCCCGACCGTGACCCGTTTCTGTCCGCCGTCGACGCCGGATGAGACCCTTTCGCGTCGTGCCGCGTACATGCTGGCGCCGGGCGTGGGCGTCATGACCTCCGTCGTGATCATGGGGGTGCTCGGGTTGGTCGCGCTCGCGATGACGGGGCAGTGGAATATCGCGCTGCTCGGCAAGCATCTGCCGGTCTGGGGGGAGGTCTCGGCCATCGGCGTGATTCTCGCCATCGCCCATACCAACGCAATGAACCTGTACCCGGCAGTCACCACGCTGCTCGCGGTCAATACCTCGGGCCGAACCGCGCACCGCATGCTGCAGCCGATGCTGGTGATCATTCTCGGGATTTTCGCCACGATCCTGGCGATCCTCGGCATCCTCGGGTTCATCCAGGGCTTTCTCTCGGCGCTGGGCACGCTGCTGTTTCCCTTCACCTTCATCCTGGTCGTCGACTGGTTTCAGGGACGCTACTACGCCGATGCGATTTCGTCGTTCTACGCGACACCGCGGCGCTTGCAGGAGTGGTTCTTGTGGCCGGCGCCGTGGGCTATCGGCATGCTGCTCGCGGGCGTTCTGCTGGGCGGGATGGAGCCGCGCCTGCCGCCGATGCTGGTCCATGTCATTCCCTGGCAGGTCTGCTCGGCACTCGTGGTGACGGTCGTCTATTACCTGGGATTGCGTATTGCGGGAGTGAGGTTCAGGCGCGCGCAAGTCGCCTGAGCGGCCGCGGGCCTGCGGGCGTCGGGCGGGCACTTGTGGAACAATCATCGCCATGGACAAGCTGTTCATTTCCGCCGATCAGTTGCTGCGTGACTCGATGGAACTCGCCCGGCGGGTCGTGGCCAGTGGCATGCGCCCGACGTTCCTGGTGGCGATGTGGCGCGGCGGCGCCCCGATCGGCATCACGGTTCAGGAAGTGCTCGAGTACCACGGCATCGAGGTGGACCATATCGCCATCCGCACGTCCTACTACAGTGGGGTCGACGAGCGGCACACATCGGTGCGGGTGCACGCGCTCGATTACCTGGTATCTCGCCTCGAGGCGACCGACGAGCTGTTGCTCGTGGACGATGTGTACGATTCAGGTCGCAGCGTGGAGGCGGTCATCGAGGAGCTGCGGCGGCGGTGCCGGCGCAACCTGCCGGAGAAGATCCGCATTGCGACCGTGTACTACAAGCCCGAGCGGCGCCAAAGCGCACGGGTGCCGGACTTCTTCGTGCACGCGACCTCGCAGTGGCTCGTTTTCCCGCACGAAATTCAGGGACTGACGCGCGAGGAGATCCTGGCGCACAAGCCCGTCACTGCCGATTTCTTCGATGCGCCCACCGCCGGCGGGACGGGCACGGATGCCCCGGACCTCACGTCAGGTAAATGAAGCGGGCAACACAGAGCGCGGCCAGCAGGTAGACCAGCCAGTCGCGGGCGCGTGCCTGTCCGCGCACCAGCTTCAGCACCGCGTGGCTGACGATGCCGAAGGCGAGGCCGTTCGCGATCGAGTAGCTGAGCGGGACCATGATGACGGTGAGAAAGGCGGGGATCCCTTCGCCCGGTTCGTGCCAATCCACCGCCGCGAGGGCCCCCATCATCATCGCGCCCACCAGGATCAGGGCCGGTGCCGTCGCCACTGCAGGAATGGCTTGCACGAGTGGCGCGACGAACAGGGTCGCCAGGAAGAGCAGGCCGACCGTGACGCTGGTGAGGCCGGTGCGTCCGCCGGCCGCAACCCCCGAGGTGCTCTCGATGTAGCTGGTGACCGGGCTGGTGCCCGCGAGGGCACCGGCCAGCATCGCGATCGAGTCCGCAAGCAGGATGCGCTTCATCCGCGGGACGGTCCCGTCGGGACTGACCAGTCCGGCACGCTGGGTGACCGCCATCAGCGTGCCGACGTTGTCGAACAGGTCCACGAAGAGGAACACGAAGACGATCTCGATGAGCGAAAAACCGATGCCGCCCCCGATGTTCAGCGCGGCCGGAATATTCAATCGGAATGCGGTCGAGGACAGGTCGCTCAGGTGATAGGCAATCGGCGCGAAGTGGACGCTTCCGACCATCCACGCAACGGCCGCCGTGCCCAGGATCCCGAACAGCATGGCGCCCTTGACCGACTTGGCCTGCAAGGTGGCGATCACCAGCAGGCCTAAAATGGCGAGCGCGGGTGTCGCGGCCGTGAGCTTGCCGAGCCCCACCGTGGTGCCGGGGTGGTAGACGACGATCCCCGCGTCCTTCAGGCCGATGAACGCGATGAACAGTCCGATGCCGCCGCTGACGGCCGCGAACAGGGATCGGGGTACCGCGTTCATGATGAGCTGACGGACCCCGGAGACTGTGAGCAACAGGAAGGCGACGGCCGAGAGAAAGACGCATCCGAGCGCAACTTGCCACGGCACGCCCATCGTCTTGACCACGGTGTAGGTGAAATAGGCGTTCAGGCCCATGCCCGGCGCGAGCGCGAGGGGGTAATTCGACAGCAGTCCCATCAGGATGCTGCCCAGGCCCGCCGAAATGCAGGTGGCCGCGGCCACCCCGGCGATGGGCATTCCGGCCATGCCGAGGACCACAGGGTTGACCACGACGATGTAGGCCATCGTGAGGAATGTGGTCAGTCCGGCAAACAGTTCCGTACGCACGGTCGTGCCGTGACGTTCGAGGTCGAAGAATCGCGCGAGCATGGGTTTTAATGGCCGCAATGGAAGGGTGATGGCGCAACCGGGAACTTGGCGTGGAAAGGTACGGCAAACCGAGGCGCAGGAGTAGAGGATCGTCCCTGGACTCCCCCGAGATCGGGTGCACGTCTACCGACGTGACCTCGAGGCATCGGCGGCCGAAGAGGGGGCGGCCTGAATATCGCCGGGGCATGCGGCGAGTGAACGAACTCCGCAGGAGCCGCAAGCCACAGTACTCACTGGCGCTTTTTGATCCCGACCAGTGCGCCCTGGAAGTCTGTAGCCTCCCCCGGACGGGTCGGGGTCACGGGATTACGGCGCCAGGGAATACGATTTAACGGCTGCGCGCGATGCGAGGAGTCTCACCACAGCAGGTCGTCTGGGACGTCATCAGGCGCAGCTGCATCGCGGGCGACGTCCCATCCGATCACCGCGCGCTCATCGCGCTCGCGAATCCGAGCTGCAATTTCTGCTGGGACCAGCTCATAGCCTGCATTGCGGCGTACGATCGCGATTTCGCCACGGCTCAGCCGCTCGCGCACAAAGCGATCTGCTGGGATGCTTCGTACCTTCTTGCCATCGACGAAATTGTACCGCTCATCGGTCTGAGGTCGCGGCAAGCAGTTCTGTTGGATCAGTTGCTCGATCTGCGCGAGGCGGGCTCTTTTGTCCGCCTCTTCCTTTTGTTGACGATTCAATTCCTGATCGCGGGTCGTCTTGGCAAGCTGCGAGCGCTGCGAAGCGAGTTCCGCGTCGGACGGCTTCGCGCGCTTTTCCTTCGGGAGATGCTGTCGCTCCCGTTGTTGTTGCCGCAGCTGCCGTTCGGCTTCCTTGGCTTGCTTTTCATTGGCCAAGCCAGCCTGCAGCAACTGATCGCGCAATGACATGCTCATGAGGAATCACTCAGCGTTACGACGGCCGCGCTCCCACCGCACCTATGTGGGTGCGGTCCCCGGCAGCCGATTATGCCGCATTTTTTCATCATCGATTATCATGAGTGCTTGCGTTTTTGCGGCGGACGGGATTTCCGTCTCCCGCCGCTGGCGCGTGAAGCCGTCACCACGAAATGACGCGGGCCGCACGCTGGCGGTTGCAGCATCGAGCTGACCTGCTTCGCCTGCGACATCGTGCTCGGCACCGCTCTTCGCCTCCGTGCCACGCGCACCGCGGTCCGGCACTCGGATCAGGATGCACAAACACCGACGCGGTGACGCGCGCACGGCACGCGCCATGTTGCCGGTCGAGCGGAAACCACTGAGCTGGGCGCTACGGTCCGGAACATCCACCGGTCGTGATTACGGGACCGGCATTTGCATCGGATGCTCGGCGCGTATAGCCTACGGCGCCAATTATACCAACGCCGTCAGCGTGTTCGGCACCCTCAACGATTACCGCGAAAGGGGTCGCCGCGTCCGCTCACATTCCCCTCACCCGACCCCCGAATCCACGCGGAGGCGCGCCGGACCATGACGAAATTTTTCCGCATCGTGTTCTGGGCAGTGGCGATTGTCGCCAGCCTGGCATCAGCCCTGCCGGCGAGCGCCGCCACGGGTGTGAACCCTGCGACCTACGCCGGTCTCAAGTGGCGCAACGTCGGTCCATTTCACGGCGGCCGCGCCGCAGCGGTCACCGGAGTCATCGGCGAGCCCGGTGTGTATTACGCGGGCATGCCCGAGGGCGGAATCTGGAAGAGCACCAGTGCCGGGGTCACCTGGTTTCCGATCTTCGATCACATCAAACAAGTCGACAGTATCGGGGCGATCGCCGTGGCCCCCTCCAATCCCGACGTCGTGTACGCGGGCACGGGCGATCCGACCATCATCAACCCGTTCGTCGGCAGCCTGGGCGACGGGATGTGGAAGTCCACCAACGCCGGGCGCACCTGGCGGCACATCGGCCTCGCGGCGACCGTGATGATCGACAGCATCGTGGTCGATCCACACAACCCCGACGTGGTCGTCGTCTCGGCGCTCGGCAACGCCACGCACCACGGCGGCGGGGTCTATCGCAGCACCGACGGCGGCAAGACCTGGAGCCGGGTGCTCGATCCGGCGCACTATCGCGGAACGCGCGAAGTCGTATCCGACTGGGGTGACCCACACATCCTGCTGGCGGTCACCGCTGGCAACGGCGGTCCGTTCTTCAAATTCCATCACGGCCCGAAGGCAAAGCCCAAAGCGCCGCTGCTGTTCAAATCCATCAATGACGGCCGCACCTGGACCGCGATCAAGATCCCGCCGTTCCCGGGCCGCGTAAGCGTGGCGATCGCCAACCATGGCCGACGCATCTACATCGTCGGCAACGCGATCGAGCACGGCTCAGGGCTGTTCCGCTCCGACGACGGCGGCGCCACCTGGAAGCACATGGCGGTGCACGACAAGCGCATCAGCAACGGCCAGGGCAGCTACAGCAGCGGCGTATTCGTCGATCCGCAGAATGACAACGTCGTGTACACCGTCAGCACGGCCATGTACCGCTCCACCGATGGCGGTGTCACTTTCCACGCCTTCAAGGGCGCCCCTGGCGGGGAGGATTACCACTCTTTGTGGATCGACCCGCGCAACGGCGCGCGCATGGAAGTCGCCTCCGACCAGGGGGCGAGCGTCACGCTCGATGGCGGTCGCACCTGGAGCCTGTGGTACACCGAGCCGATTGCCCAGATCTACCATGTCGCCACCACCAGCCAATATCCCTATTGGATCGTCGGCGCCCAGCAGGATACGGGCGCGGTCATGATCCGCAGCCGCAGCAATTGGGGTCAGGTCGACTTCACCGACTGGAGTCCGGTGCCGTCTTCCGAATTCGGCTACATCGCGCCCGATCCTCTGCACCCGCACATCCTCTATGCGGTCGGCTACGGTCCGGGCGGCGGTGGCGGCGGCCTGGTGAAGATCAACATGTTCACCGGCCAGTGGGAGAACATCGCGCCGAACTTCGGCGCGCGCGCCAAGAACTATCGGGCGCGCGGCAGCCTGCCGATGAAATTCGACACGGCCTTCGATCCCGGCGCCCTCTACGTCGCCTATCAGTGTCTGCTGGTGTCCCACAATGGCGGGCAGTCCTGGCAGGCGTTCAGCCCGGCCCTCACCGCTGCCAAGGGCACACCGCCGGTGCCGTGCGGCACGCCGCTGCCACGTCCGAAGAAAAAGGCGCGCCGGCCCCGCAATCCCTTCAAACCCGCCGGACCGGTGATCGTCGATTTCTCGCTCTCCAAGGTCAGGCCGGGCGTGGTCTGGACCGTCAGCAGCAACAATCAGATCTACAGCACCACGGATGGCGGCCGGCGCTGGGACAACGTGAGCAACATCACCGGCCTGCCGCCCCACGCCCATCTGCATACCATCGAGGCGGGCGATTCGGTCGATACCGCCTATGTCACCGCCCGCATCTCTCTGCCCCGCCGTCACAAGGCTGCGGCGCACGGCCACGCATCCCAGGCCGCTTCGCCCGGCCCTCCGGACACGGACTTGCCGCTCATCTGGCGCACCACCGACGGTGGCAAGACCTGGGTGAGCATCACCCGTGGACTGCCGCGCAACCAACGTAGCGGCAGCTGGGTGAATGTGCTGCGCGCCGATCCAAAGCAGCCCGGCCTGCTGTTCGTCGGCACCGAAACGACGGTCTACGTCAGCTTCGACAACGGCACTCACTGGCAGTCGCTGCGCCAGAACCTGCCCAGTACCGCCGTCACCGATCTCGTCGTTCACACCCGTCACCACCGGAACGACCTGGTGATCAGCACATTCGGTCGCGGCTTCTGGGTCCTCGATGACTTCACACCGCTGCGCTCGATTGCCGCCCATGCCCGGGCCATCGCGGCCTCGCCGGCGTACCTGTTCCGGCCCGAAACGGCCATACGCGCCCGCCAGAACAGCAATTGGGATCAGCCGTTCGACGTCGAAGTGCCGCACGCCCCCAACCCGCCCTATGGGGTGATTGTCGATTATGACCTGCGCCACAAGCCCAACGGACCGATCACGCTGCACATCTTCGATGCCCGCGGCAACCTGGTACGCACCCTGACGAGCACGCCGCCGCCGCCGATCAAGGGTCAGCTTTATCCGCGCTACTGGCTGGCCTCGCCCCAGATACGTGCGCTGCCTGCCCGCGTCGGTCTAAATCGCTTCGCGTGGAACCTGCGGTATGGCCCGCCTCCCGCCTTCCGGCACGATCTTGAAAATCAGATGAACACCGTGGCCGGAGACACCATCCCGGGCCCGCATGGTCCGCAGGTGATACCCGGTGTCTACACACTCAAGCTCACCGTGGATGGGCACGTCTACACCCGCCACGTCACCGTCATGAACGACCCGCGTGTGGGGCAGAGCCGCGTGCTGCTGGCCGCGCTGCGCGCCCAGAACCGCATCATCAGGCGTGCCTATGGGGGCATGCAGGGCAGCTACCGGGGTTATCAGGAGGTGCACGCCGTCAAGGTGCAGTTGACGGCGCTCATGCGCACGCACCTGAGCAAGTCACTGGCGGCGCAAGCCAAGGCGATCGAGGCCCGCCTCGAGAAGTTGGGTGGGAAAAAGTCAACCGGAGGCTTTCTCGCCAAGCTTCTGCACCCGCATCCCCGGCCGAAGCCGGGCGCGCTGCGCTCCTTCGTCGCGGAGAACAACGCCTACAACCGCCTCGTCAGCCTCATGCAGGTGGGGATGGACATGCGGCCGACACCGGCCCAGCTCGCCACGCTGGGCGCTGACTGTCGCCACTACGACCACACGGTGGTCAGCTGGATGAGCCTGCAGACGGGCCAACTCGCCGCGTTCAACACCGCATTGGCCGCAAGCCATCGGCGCGAACTGCGGCTCGCGCCGGTCCGGCTCACCGTTGCGGCCTGCGGCTTCGTGCCTGACGCGCGCTGAGCGCGGTCCGGTCAGCGCGCGACCCGCTCGCACACCGTGCGGGCGGGTCGGCCTCTCGCGGCATGCCAACAGAGGTTCGTCACAGTGGGCCGGCGCGTGCTGGTCCGGGTGACTCTCCGGAGCGGGCTCGTATCTGTATCTGATTCGAGCGAGCGGGGACTTCAGTCACGGTGTCGCGATGGTGCTCATGCGCCGGAGTCAATAAGGCAGCGGGCGGAGGTTTCGGCTCCGGATGTTTGACGCCCGCCGAGCACCACCATCTCCTGGCGCTTCATGCGGGTGCAGGAGTTCTTCTTCGCCACGCTATTCCGGATATCAGCCGGCCAGCCTTCGCTTCCAGAGCCGGCCTTCCCCCGACGTCTGGCATCAAGATGTGGCCAAGGCATTGATTCGGCCAGCCGTATTCCCGCCGGGTCTGACGGAGCCGTTTGGTCTTGGATGGGGTGGCTACGGGAAGTGCCGGCGGACGCAAACAGTGCTATACATTGCGCTCAAGGGGGGACGGCAGCGTCTACATGGCGCGCCATGATGATTTTCGGCCACCGATGCGTGATCTAACGACAACTTATCCGCGTCGTGCGCGGAAAAAGGTGAGTCCTTCGATCCGGAGTGCCTCGATCCCCTTACGCTGAGTTCCTTTTTGTGACCTATCAACAATGACTGGCGAGGGAGATACATGAAATACGCAAAATTTCTTCGAGGCCTCGTGGCCGGACTTTCCCTAACGGCATTGTCGGGCATGGCTGTCGGCGCACAGACGGGCGTCGTCACAGTGGGTTCGGCGGGGGTCATCAGATACATAGAAAAAGGCCAGCCTCCTGTCGTCATTCACCTGACCGTCGAGCAAGCGCAGAGCATGCGCGAAGCGCATGCGGCCCACGGCAAGGGGGGCGGTGGCAGCACGACGAATAACCTGATCTACAACGGCGGCACTGGTGGCATCGGGGTTGAGACCGCGCCGAAGATATATCTGGTCTTCTGGGGCTCCCAGTGGACGAACAACGACCCGAGTGGTGAGGCGACCCTGCTGGAATCGTTCCTCAACTCCATAGGCAGCAGTTCCTGGCTGAACACTGTGACCCAGTACTGCCAGGGGGTGACCAGCGGAACCATCTTCTGCAACGGCGCCGGCACCCCCGCCGGTAATCAGGGGTACATGTTGGCGGGCTACTGGTATGACAACGGTTCGGCCGCGCCGACCAAGCCGACGCAGTCGCAGATCGCTGCGGAAGCTGTGCGCGCGGCGCAGTACTTCGGCAACACGGGGGCTGGCAGCAACGATACTACGCAGTATGTGATTGCAACCGCGAACGGATACAACTCCAGCGGCTTCGGAAGGCAATACTGCGCATACCACAGCTACACGACCTCAAATTATGGCGATGTCGCGTACACCAACTTGCCGTATATCACCGATGCGGGTGCAAGTTGCGGTGCGAACTTCAATGGCCTCGGCGCCGATGCTGGCATCACCATTGTCGAGGGGCACGAGGCGGCCGAGACGATGACAGACCAGTTTCCGAGCACCGGCTGGCTCGATTCCAGCGGCTCAGAAATCGGTGACAAGTGCGCCTGGATTTCCTCAGGGCAGGGCGCTTCGGCTTCTGTGACGTTCCCGGACGGCCTCAGCTACCCGGTGCAGTCTCTGTGGAGCAATGCCTTCAACGGCGGCAGCGGCGGCTGCGTGCTGCAGTACTGAGAGGCGGGCTGAACGGATAGGCCCATGCAAGCGCCGGCGGTGCACGAGGCATCGCCGGCGCCTTGCGCGTGCTTGAACTCACTGAAGGTCATCACCGGCGTCAGCCGACTGCTGTGAGAAGCCGGCGGAGGATGCCGTCGTGCGTTCTTGATCTTTCGCCGGCCCGATTCCGCAGAGGTGGCCTGGCGGCGCTCACCGGCTGCCCAGGCGGCTCGCTGGCGGGAGTCGGGTATTCGGTGATTCTCTGCGCTTCCCGAGGTGAGTGGGGCTCAATGCGCCAGTGCTTTCCCAGCCGCCTTCGGCTGAGGGCTTGCCCTCCGAGGAATTTGTGCAACAGGTTGCTGCCCCATTGCCTTGCGGGCTCCCGCGCAGCGTGAATGTTACGCCTGGTGGGCGATCCACAAGGGAAGTGCCCATCCTGCCGCGGTAGCGACCCGGTCGGCTGCGGTCGGTAGGCTTCAATCGTGAGTCGCGCCCTGGAACCGCCCGGCTGGCGTGCAGGGCCGCGCATGCGGTCATGAAGAGTAAATACGCCTCTTGTATTTAACGAGCCAGGTTCTCTAGTTAAATCTTTTGTTATGGCTGAGCTGCTAGTTAACTTTACTCATCTATGTTTAACTAATAGCGTCCGCTAACAAGGCGGCTTGCCCTCGGGGATCGAAGCGATGAAGCGGGACCCGTTCGGAACATATATCGAGACCACGGCCCTGGGTGAGACCGTCCGCGCCTTCGTGCCCCCAGTGCTGCCTCCCGATCCGCCTCTCGCCTTCATGGCCGGGTCTCAACGCGCACTGGATCGGGCGATGCTCTCCCTCGGACGACTCGACGGCGCCGCGACGACGATGCCTGATGTGGACTTGCTGCTCTATACATTCGTTCGCAAAGAGGCAGTTCTCTCCTCGCAGATCGAAGGCAACCAATCCACGCTGGATGCACTACTGGCACACGAGATTGAGGCGGTGCCCGGCGCACCGGATGAAGACGTGCGAGAGGTCTCCCGCTACGTCGAGGCCATGAACCACGGCCTGGAACGAATGGCCCGCGGCTTCCCACTCTCGACCCGGCTGTTACGTGAAATGCACGGCATCCTGCTTGCCGATGGACGCGGTGCACAGAAGCAACCCGGTGAATTTCGTCGCTCCCAGAACTGGATCGGAGGCACGCGATCTGGCAATGCGGGCTTCGTGCCGCCACCGCCAACTCACCTGGATGCGTGTCTCACGAATCTCGAGCAGTACTTGCACGAACCGGCCACTCCAGTCGTAAAGGCGGCCCTCGCCCATGTGCAGTTCGAAACCATTCACCCATTTCTGGACGGCAACGGCCGTGTCGGGCGCCTGCTGATTACGCTGATGCTCTGCCACGACAAGGTTCTGCACAAACCACTGCTGTATCCCAGCTTGTATTTCAAGCAGCACAGGCAACAGTACTACGCAGAGCTGAACGCGGTGCGTAGCCAGGGAGACTATGAGCGCTGGGTAGACTTTTTCGCGGAGGCGATTCGTCACAGCGCAGAGGTTGCGATCGAAACCGGCCGACGTGTAACGCAGGCGTTCCACGAAGATCGAACACAACTACGCGCGGTACCCAGGATTGCCGGATCGCTGCTCATGATCCAGGAGGCGCTGCAGGCAAAGCCTGTCGCCACGGTGGCGACTTTGAGAGCGGCTACGGGGCTCACGACGCCGACCATCAATTCCTTGCTACGCGAGCTGGAGGCGCGCAGCATCATCAAGGAGTCAACTGGCCGCGCCCGGGATCGGGTGTACGTCTATCGACGCTACCTCGAGGCATTGGCTGCCGAGGAGGAGGCGCCCGTGAGTGTCGCCGAGGCATCCGGCGGGTGAAAGTGGTCGGGATGAGCCGGAAGCGACAGCTCGAACGAGCTTAAATGGATTTCGCGCGGCCGATTCACCCACGGTTCGACAACCAGTGACCCTCACCGCACGAACTGGAGTTTCTGATCCGGTGGGCCGAGAACAGCGTGGAAGTCTGCGGCCTTCCCTGGATTGGTCGGGGTGACAGGATTTGAACCTGCGACACCTACGTCCCGAACGTAGTGCTCTACCAGGCTGAGCTACACCCCGAGCGAAGGAACCTGCCGTCCGGTGGAGGCACTCGGTAGCAGGGCGGCGAAGTGTACTGAAGCGGCGTTCGCGCTTCAACGTAAATTCGCGAGCCTCGGCGCGCCGCGAAGCGAACTGGGAGGGTGAGCGACCCCGGCGGTTTAAATCACCGCGCAGCGGGATGCCTGCCGGCCAAAGACGATCAGACCCAGTACAGCATCAGTTCGCGCAACTGGAGATAATCACAGTCAGGTTAAGAGCCTCTACCGCCGGGTAGGCGGGACGTGAAGCGCGTGGAGCGGATCCGAGACGCGGTTCGGTTCAACCGAGCCCGGCACGTCCGACCGCTGAGAAGCGCGAACGGGATGGAAGGTCCCTCGGGACCGAGGCCATGCGCGTGCTGTCAGGAACAGCGGAGCGCAAGGTCAAGTCTGGGTGCCAGAGGGACGGCTCTGGCGCTGAAGCGCCCAGTCGATGTGCTCGCGCAGCAGCGCCGAGGCCTGTTCGCGCCGCGCGAGCAGCGCCTGGCGTACCGCCGCGTCGGGTGGGGCGTTACCTAGCGCCACGGCAATGTTGCGTGACCAGCGCTCGTAGCCGATGCGGTAGATGGCTGAGCCCTGCATACGTGCTTCGAACTGCGCTTCGCTCCAGGCAAAAAGCGCCGTGAGCCGCGGCGCATCGAGCGCGTGGCGCACCTTGAAATCCGGGTGCGAGGCGGCGCGCGCGAACTTGTTCCACGGGCAGACCAGCTGACAGTCGTCGCAGCCGTAGATGCGGTTGCCCATCGGGGCGCGCAGTTCCGGCGGGATCGCCCCGTCGAGCTCTATGGTCAGATACGAGATGCAGCGGCGGGCATCGAGCTGATACGGTGCGACGATCGCCGCGGTCGGACAGGCCGCGATGCAGGCCGAGCACGAGCCGCAGTGCGCGCTCGCGGGCGCATCGAGCGGCAGCGGCAGATCGGTGAGGATCTCCCCGAGGAAGAACCACGAGCCGGCTTCGCGCGCGATCAGATTGGTGTGTTTGCCGATCCAGCCGAGGCCGGCGTTGCGGGCGAGCGCCTTCTCCAGCACCGGCGCGCTGTCGACACAGACCCGGTAGCCGAACGGGCCGATCCGCGCGGCAAACTCGCGGGCGAGGC
>JAKADE010000077.1 GCA_021820785.1 Pseudomonadota bacterium | reverse complement strand
TCGCCGGTCGGCGCGCCAGTTCGTTCCTGCAACGTCAGTGTGCCAGCCAATGCGCAACGGGCCGGTTCAGGAATTCCTCGACCGCGATGCCATCGCCGCCGACAAGCAATGTACGTTTCACCTTGAATGCCGCCGCAAAGGCCGCCGTCCCGGGATGGGCCTGCGGCGCTCGGCCGCTCTTCACTTCAATGGCGATCAGCGTGGAGCGGGCCTTTGCGACGAAGTCGACTTCCTGACCCCGCTCGCGCCAGTAGAAAACCTCGCACTCACCGGCAGCCGCGGCATTTGCCAGATGCGCGCCGACCGCTGACTCGATGAGCCGCCCGCGAAATTCACGATCCGATCGCGCCTCTTGCGGGCTGACCGCGGCAGTCACAGTCATCAGTGCGGTATTCAGCACCTGCAGCTTCGGGCTCGACCCGCGGCTGCGCGCCGCATCACCGGCGTACTTCTGCAGGCCACAGACCATGCCCGCGCCGGTCAGCAGATCGAGGTAGTGTGCCAGCGTCGTCGTATTACCCACGTCCTGCAGCTGTCCCAGCATCTTCGTGTACGAGAGGATCTGTCCGGAATAACGGCACGCCAGCTCGAACAAGCGGCGCAGCAACGCCGGCTTGTCCACACGGGTGAGCAGCAGCACGTCGCGCGCAATGGAAGTCTCGATGAGACTATCCGCGATGTAGCGGGACCAGCGGAGGGGATCCCGGATGAGCGGCGCCGCACCGGGATATCCGCCAAAGTAGAGGTATTCCTCGAGCGTGAAACCGAAGGCCTCGCGCATCTCGGCGTAGGACCAGTGCGGTAGGCGCAGCGTCTCGAACCGGCCAGCGAGGCTCTCAGTCAGTCCCTGGGTAATCAGCAGCGGGGCTGATCCGAGCAGTACGACCTTGAGCGGTCGCTTCTTACGCGTGTCTTCGTCCCAGAGCCGCTTGACCGTCTCGGACCAGGACGGAATCTTCTGGATCTCATCGAGCACGAGCACGGCACCGGCTTCGCCCGATGCCTCGAGCCGCGCCGCCTCCCATTGCTGACTGATCCAGTCCACACCTCGGAGCGTCGGCTCGTCGGCACTGGCGTAGCGGACAGGCAGGCTCAGCTCATCTGTGACCTGCTGGACCAGGGTCGACTTGCCGACCTGGCGGGGGCCTGCGACGACGTGCAGGAAGCGGCGCGGCTCGGCCAACCGCTCGGCCAGCACAGCGGCTTGTGGACGTCGGAACTCGGCCTGTATTTTGCTCACGTCGTTGAGTATTTTTACTCAATGATGTGAGCGGTGCAACTGACTGCAAACTCACCCAATCCTCGCGACTGAGCCCTTTGCTAGAAACCTTGACTAGAATCCCGGCCAAAGCCTCTGTTTAGCAAAGGCGAAAGCCTATGTTTTGCTTGACTTTTCGGCCACTCTGCGGCGAAACGGCTTCTCCGGGATTGGCTTTCTTTGCTCAATATCGACCCCTGACCCGCGTCCGCCATACTCGTGCGGCTGCCGCGACCGCGTTGTGCTCGCCCGCCATCCCGTTCAGGCCAGGCGAGAATCGGCGACGCCCTGTGGAAATCGGCTCGATGTGGTCAGGGTAGCGGCCTGAGGGCGTCGGAACTCGGTTTTGCTTTTTGCTCACATTATTGAGTATTTTTACTCAACCATCTGGCCTGCGCACCATACTGCGAACTCATCGCGGCCATGGCGCTTCGCAGTACGCTGCGCAGTTCCAGGGCGCCCGCCAGGAGCGCGACCGCCTTGGAAGGCGCTGTAGCAATCCCCGTAGCTACCGTGGCGCGGAGCTTCGGAATAACCTTATAAATCTAATAGATACGCTCTTCCGCCGCGAGCAGGTGCTGAACGCCGGATCGCGTTCAGGGCTGTCGATGGGTGTCCATCGTCATCCGGAATACCAATGCTTCTGGCCGCGAATAACCAGTTCTATCCACCGCCTGATCGGTTATCCGGGCGCTAGCCTGGTAGCTGAGCGGTCACTCACCCTGTTGTTGCGATTCGTCGAACGAGGTGGCGTGCGACGCACTGGGGGGGCACACCGTCTGGTGCAAAGCATTGCGCAGAGCCTCAAGAAAGTCCGGAACATCGCCCAGTGGCGCTCGCTTGGAACTCTTCGCCCGTCGGCGTGCCAGCCCTTGGGCGAGCGGTCGGCTGAAGACTTCTTCGGCTGCGATGCCGTCGCCGCACGCGAGCAGTGTACATTTCACCTTAGGATGACCATGCACGATACCCGCACCGCTGCGCGTCTTCCGGTCCAAGCCGACCGCCCATGTCCTATCCATCCGCTCGCCATGCAATTGACGTTCGACGACGGCCCGGGTCCCTCGACCCGAGCGTTGCTCGATGCACTCGCCACCGCCCGCTGCCCCGCGACATTCTTTGCCCTGGGGTGCCATCTGCGGACCGACCTGGCCGTGGCGGTCCGCATGCTCCACGAGGGCCACACTCTCGGGAATCACACGTTCTCGCACGCACCGGCCGGCGCCCTCAGCATCGATGCGCTGATCGATGAAATCCACCGGACGGATCGGCTCATCCGGGCCGCATATCGGACGGCCGACCTGCGACCCCCGGACTCGATCCCACTGCGTCTTCCGTACGGCGTAAGGCCTGGCGATCGCCGGCTGAGCGCACTGCGACAACTCGGACGCTCTCACGTCGGATGGACGGGGCTGTTCGAGGACTGGCTCACCCGCCCCGCCGCACAGCTCGCCACATCGATGCGCCGCCACATCGTCGAGCAACGGGCACGCGGCGAGGCTGCGACACTATGCCTGCACGACGGATCGCCGCGCGGCGAGACGCGCGACGCAACCGTCCAGGCCGTCCGGCTGCTGCTGCAGGTCTGACTAGACCATCCAGGCAGACTGCGGCGCACACTGCAATTTATTCCAACATCCGAGAAATCCGACGCCTGGCGCCAATATCCATAAACCGCGCTGCGCCGCCTCGAGATGCATCAGGACCTGATCGACACAGAAGAGCAACACCATCGCCTCGCATCGGGCGCGCAGCCATCCGACAGCGGTGGCAGGGGCTGCCTCAGCGTACGCCCGCAAGCCCTGCTCCCATCGCCAGGCATCGAATTCAAACTGTTCCTCTGCTGTCGTGCAGCGGGAGAACGTGAAGAGCGCGAAGGCCGTTTCGAACAACTGCGCTCCGGCCCCGACATCATCGAAATCGATGATGCCGCGAACCTCAACGCCGTCAAACAGGACGTTACCGGGATGGAAATCCCCATGCAGCCAACTCATCGGCCCCGGAACCGCGCTCGCCACGTCCGCGAGCCGCTCCCCGATCCGCTCGAGCATCCTCTCGTAGGCACCATTGATCTCGCCGGGCATCTGCGGCGGACTGCGCCGCACCACGCGCCGGTGCCGCTCCAGCAGCCATCGGACGGGACTTGCGCGTCGCACCGGCAAAGCAGCGAGCGCCGCGTGCAGCCCGGCCAGGGCGCGCATCGCAGCACGTGTTCCGCCCGGCGCATCGGCGGGGAGTTCGGCGCGTCCGTCAATCCACTCGAACAGGTGCAGCCAGGACCCCTGCCCCGTTCGCACCCCTGGGTGACCGTGCACCGTGGAGCGCAGGCGCGGGACTTCCGGGCAGGACGGCGCCCCGCCCAGCGCGCGCAGCACCGTCTGCTCGCGGCGCAGTTGCGCGCGTGACTTTGCCGGCCAGGATGCGCGCACCACGAATAGACCCTCGCTGCAGCTCACCCGAAAGCTACTGTTGACATGACCGGCCCGCTCAGGCTCGATCTGCACCTGCCGAAGACCCCAATGCGCCTGCAGAAGCGGCACAAGCATCGACTCGCGGATCCACCGATTGGCGTACACCGTCATGTCAGAACAACCCCACGCGCGCATGCATGCGCTCAGCGTCGAGTGGCTCACTCGGGCCGCCGAGTTCGGCCACCTCTTTCAGAACCGGTGGCTCGGCGAGCGCTTCTTTCATCTGCCGGGCGACATGCTCGCTCTGCAGGAGCTCATCTGGCAGCACAAGCCGGCCCGCATCGTGCAGACCGGTGTCGCCGCCGGCGGCGGCGTGGTCTTCTCGGCCTCGATGCTGGAGCTGCTCGGCGCCGACGGGAAGGTGGTGGCAATCGAACCGAACCTGCGCCAGACGGTGCGCGAACGTCTCGCGACACATCCGCTGGCGCGGCGGATGCGGCTGATCGAGCGTCTCTCCAATGCGCCGGACGTGCTGCGTGCGGTACATGCCGAGCTCGGTACTCATGCCCCGGTGATGGTGATTCTCGATCTCAATCCTACGCACGCACATGTCCTTGAGGAGCTGAGGCAGTACGCCGGACTGGTGAGCCCGGGAAGCTACTGCATCGTCATGGACACCATGATCGAATACCTGCCGGCAGCGCTGTTCACTGGCAGGCCGTATGGACCGGGCAACAGTCCCGCGAGTGCCGTAGCCACCTTCCTGGGGGAGGATGCACGCTTTGCCGTCGACCGGGACATCGAGAACCACGTCCTCATGACGCTCTGCCCGGGCGGCTTTCTGCGGCGAGAGCGCTGATCAGCCGCGCAGCCTCGTCCGCACCGTCGCGGCGGTAGCTGGCCCGGATCGCTTCGAGTCGTTCCCGATGCGCCCCGACGCTCAGCAGCGACCCCACAGCAGCGGCGATATCCTGACACGACGCCTCGCGCAGATCCAGGCGCCGACCCACACCGGCACGCTCAATGAAATACGCCTGATGAAACTGGTCGTTGCACAGCGGCGAGATCAGCAGAGGTACGCCACAGGCCAATGCCTCCATCACAGAATTCGCGCCCCCGTGCGTGATGAACAGGCGTGCGCGGCGCAGCAGCGCCAGTTGCGGCGCATAGCGAACGATCACCGTTCGGGTATCGAGCGCCGTGCGAGTGAGCGAGTCGGCCAGCTCCCCGGCCGAGAGCACCAGTTGCAGCGGCAGGTCGCGCAGCGCCGCGGTGACTTTGGCGAACAATTCGGGTTGATGGTAAATCTGACTGCCGAAGGACAGGTACACCAGAGGTAGCGCAGCGTCGAGCCGCGCCCACGGAAATTCGCTCTCGTCACCGCGAATCGTCGCCGGCAAGGAGGGTCCGAGAAGAGTCACTCCGACCGGCGGCGGTCCGACCAACGCCTCAGTCGCGAACACCATCGTCAAGTACGGCGAGAGCACGTCGCAGCCACGAAAGTGCGCCGCAACGCCGAATCGCTCGAACAGCGCACGTCGAGCCGGAAGGAGTTCGCGTACGGTGGCGAGCAGCTCGGAGTCCAGCGCATCGGGTAATACGGGGTTCAGTGAGTTCGACAGCGCCACCCAGCGATGACCTTCCCGCTCGGCAGCGATCGCCGCGGCGTAGCACAGCGGATCGATGACGATGACGTCGGGCCGCCAGTGGCGGATGGCGGCGCGCAGCGCCGGCACCTCGTCGGCCACACGGTCTATGAGCAGCTCTCGAATCCATCGGCGCAGCCAAGCTGCATCGCGGACGCTGGCGGCAAATTGCGCGCCACGCCGCAGCGCATCGTGCCGCGGCACAGCGGCCGCTCCGAGCTGCAAGAAAGGACCGGCACGCCGCAGCTGCGCGCCGAGGGACTGCGCGCCATGGAAGGCCACCTCCAGACCGTGGGCCTGCAGGCGCTGAGCAGGTCCAATGCAGGGGTTGAGATGGCCTTGCTCGGGCAACACACAGAACAGGACGCGTCTCATGGCAATGTGACTTCGTAGTGCTGCGCCCAATGGACCAGCGCAGCGCTGCGAAACAGCACCGCGCGCTCGCGCTCATCGAGCGGCGCGGGATGTTCACAGCGGCGCAGCAGCCGCGGGACATCGAGGATGCCCGCGACGCGCTCATGCTGCTCGATGAGCAGCCGGCGGGCGATCCGCCGCAGCCACTCTCCGTTGCCTTGATCCTTCGGTAGCGCCGATTTGCGCCGACAACGGATCGACTCGGGCACTAGGCCGCGCGCGGCCGCGCGCAGCATGGCCTTCTCACGCCCCTCACTGAGCGCGAGTGCGGCAGGCACGCGCGCCGCCGCCTTCAGCAACTCGGTGTCGGCGAATGGCACCCGCGCCTCCAGGCCATGAGCCATGCTGTGGATATCACCGTTGTGCAGCAGCCGTTGCAGCCAGCGGTGGCGAACCAGCCATTGGGTTGCGCGCACGCGCGCCGACGGCGTACGCCAGTGCTGGCCGGCACGCGCCGCGAGTTCGCGGTAGTGCGCTCCATAGTGCGCGAGCGGCTGGTGCAGCAGATCGGCGCGCAGGTACGGGTCCCCCGTCAGGCGCTCAAGCACGTGCATCGGATCGGCAGTGGCGTGCTCGTCGAGTAGAAAATGGTAGCCGAAATGCGTCTCGTCGGCGGCGTCCCCGACCATGACGGCCTTCAACTGAGTCGCCGCGGTCCGCGCCAGATGATGTTGCGCAAGTTCCTGCTCCCAGGCCGGCAGCGCATCGTTATGCATCGCGAGCTGTCGCAGGTCCGAGGCCAGACCGGCACGCGGCACCGCGACGATGTCCTGCGCCAGCCCGAGCAGCCCCGCAGCAGTCTCGGCGTGCGGTCGATCATCGGCGGTCACGATCACGGACTGTTCGTATGGGTAGTGCGCTTGCCCCTCGAAGCACACCGTGAAGCACTTCGGTCGCGCGCCGGCGGCGCGGGCGAACGCGCCGATGAGCGTCGAGTCGAGGCCGCCGCTGAAAAACAGCCCAACCGGCACGTCGGCCTGCAGCGTGCGCCGCACCGCCTCGCCAAGATGCCCGCGCAGCACTTCGGGGATCCTTCCGCGTTGCGCCACGGAGTCCTCATCCTCCGGCTCATGCGCCCAACGGGTGACGCGCACGATGCCATCCCGAAACGTCAGCGCGTGACCGGCCGGGAGATAGGACATGCCGGCGAACATGGGTTGCGCGACGCCGCTGAAATACGGTGCGACCAGATACTCCGTGACCGCCTCGAGATCGGCGCGCGGCGGCGCATGCAACGCCGGCAGAATCGCTTTGGCTTCCGAAGCGAACACGAATTCCTCGCCCTGGCGCAGATATACGAACGGTTTGACGCCGAGCCGGTCGCGCGCCGCGAAAGCACGCCGCTCCCGAGTGTCCCAGACCAGAAATGCGAACATGCCATTGAACCGCTGCACGCACTCCTCGCCCCACGCGGCGTAAGCGGCGAGCACCACTTCGGTATCGCACCGAGTGCGAAATGGCCAGCCCGGGGCCAGCAGCCGGCGCAGCTCGGCGTGGTTGTAGATCTCGCCGTTGTACACCAGCACATAACGGCCATCGGGACTCGCGAGCGGCTGCTCGCCGTGTGCGGCATCGAGCAACGCCAGACGGGTGTGCCCGAGCACTGCGCAGGCATCGCTCCAGAGTCCCTCGCCGTCAGGTCCACGATGTTTCAGCCGCGCTCGCATCGAGTACACCGCGGCGCGGCGCGAGTTCGCGGCCGCATCAACCCGAATCAAACCGGCCAGCCCACACATCAGTCTACGACTCCGAGCGCGTCCAACACGGCCAGCAGCGTCGCCCAGTGGACACGCTCGGCATCGTCAGTGAGCGCCGGAGGCGTCTCCCCCAAGCGCTGTGCGAGCGCACCGATGCGCTCTCCATCGAGCAGACCACCGAGCGGCAGCGGCGGCGTCATCGTCCGGCGCTTCGGGCCGGCCACCAGACGCGACGGCACGCCGTAGCGGGCGGCCAGCTCCCGCAGACATCGCTTGTCGGCATCAGGCGGGTAGCTGAGCAGGTGTGCGACCACGGCCGAATCGAGAAACGGCGCGTGCAGAGTCACTCCGGCAGCGCTGAAGAGCACGCGGGCGAGTGGCAGGTAGTCGGCCGAGCGGTCTCGGCCGAGCACCTGATCGGCACCGTCCCCGCTGATCGCCCACTCGATGCCATCGCGGCGCATCGCCTGAGCGAGCAGCAGCTTGGCAACCGGATGCAGGTTGTAGAGGGGCTCCTGGATGTGTGCCATCGCCTGCGGCAGCGCGCGGGTGAAGGCTTGCGCGTCAACCCGCACCACGATCGGCGTCACGCCCAGGCGTTGCGCGCTGTCGAGCGCCTCGGGCAGCTCCCCGTAGCCCGGGATGTCGGCGGCGAGGATATACGCGGGCACCTCATGTGCCCCGAGCGCGCGCAGCAGAGCGAGCAGCAATGCGCTGTCGAGTCCGCCGCTGAGCGCCAGCGCCACACGACGGCCGCGCTCGAGCGCCACACGCAGCGCTGCGCCGAGCAGCTCATCGAGCCGGGCGCGCGCCGGCATGATCGGGTCCTCGCGGGTGCACAGACCCTGAGCCGAGCGCAGCAGGACGTGACCCGGCGGAACCTCGTGCACACCGCGCACCACTGTGCGACCGCGGAGTCGGCGGCCGCTTCTGTAGCCTGCGACGGCCTGTACATCGATCGCCCAGTTCTCCTTCGGGCACTCGCGCAGCACGTCCCGCAGGCTCTCGCCCAAAGCCTTGCCAGCGTATTGATAAAATTGTCGCGTGAAGCCGAACGGGTCACGTCGCCAGAGGATCATTCGTACGCGGCTCGCTGTGCTTCGATCTGCGCACGGCGCAGCAGCCGGTGCGGCTGCATCGCAGCGTTCCCGCCACGGCAATGAAAGCACGCCTGAAGCGGCTCATCGCGCTGCAGGTACGTCAGCAGTTCCTCGCGCAAGCCCGGCCCACCGTGCAGCCGGACCCCGTCGCCTGAGAAATTGATGCGGCCGCGATGCAGCGTGTGCAGATGCGGCGGACGCGTACAGGTATAGAACACCCCGCCGCGAACCATGTGACAGCGTTCGCGAATCCAGCAATCGTGGAACACCCGCTGCGTTTCATCAATCCCGGCGCTTGAAGGATCGCGCGACATGTGCACGAATTGGTCCTGCATCTTCCAGTTCAAACGCACGTGGAATTGCGCGGCCCGGGACTCGATCTGCGCGATCAGCTGCGCCGATAGCCGCGGGCGCGGGTAACGTGAAATCGTCAGCGCATCGAGCGCCGACCAGAATGCGTCGGGCATCTCGCCGAGCAGCAAACCGTTGGTGGTGAGGGAGATCACCGGCGCGATCGCGGTTCGGCGCACACGCTGGAGGATCTCGAGCAAGCCCGGATGTAGCAGCGGCTCGCCACCGACCAGTTTGAAGACCGCCGGCGACAGCACCGACGCGCAACGCCGCACATCGCGCTCGAGCTCCTGCGGATCGGCACACCAGGGCGGCAGTAATGGCGAAAGCGAGCAGCACTCGGCACACGTGAGATTGCAGTGATCGACGATGTGTGCCTCCAGGGAGCGCGTCCGCACGCGACCGTCCTCGAGGCGATAGCGTCGATCGAGCGGCGGTGGGAAAACGTGGGACTTTGGCACACTGGACATCGTCGCTAGCCTCCTCCCGCCTCGACCGCGCGCACAAAGAACTCGGCAAGCTGCTCGCGCCGAGCGGCGAGCATCGGGACGATCTGCATTGCGCCCTGCAGCGCCACTGCGGAGCCGCTGCGACCGGCGAGCCAGCCCCGCAGCACCCAGTGTTTCAGCGCGTGCATCAGACATGCGGTATCCACCGCCCAGGGCAACCGTGCGGCACGCAGCGGACGCTCGCGCAGATAGGCTGAGAGGAACATCCGAGCCATGGCCGGGCGCTCGAGCGGCAGGTGATTCAGGCAGCGCACAACCTCGAATTCGCGCGGCGCCCCGATGGCCGCTTCCC
>JAKADE010000076.1 GCA_021820785.1 Pseudomonadota bacterium | reverse complement strand
CCAGTGATCCGAACAGCACGCAGCTCGCCTACTTCCGCATGGACCGGCGCTGGTTCCCGGCCGAGTACTGCGTGCGCAACGACACGCTCGGCATCTGGCCGTGCACGCCGCTGCCGCCGGGACCGCCGCCGCCACCGCATCCGGTGAGCGCGACGCGCTTTCCGGTCTACCACGATCCGCTGCTGACCCGGCTCGCGCACTCGCTGGTGTCGGTGACCTTCAGCATGCCGTATTCGGTCTCCGGGGTGACCGAGCACTATTACCACGGCACCGGGCTCGTGGTGGATGCCAAGCGCGGCTGGGTGGTGGTCGACCGCAACACCGTGCCGGTCTCCCTCGGGGACGTCACGATCACCTTTGGCGGCACGGTGCAGGTGCCGGGCCGGGTGGTGTACGTCAGTCCCATCCACAACCTCGCGGTGGTCGCGTACGACCCGCGCCTCATCGGCTCGACGCCGGTGCGCTCGGCGCACCTGCGCCCCGAGCGGCTCGCCGCGGGGGAGCCGATCAACGTCGTCGGCATCGGCGATGACAACGATCTGCATTTCCGCCGCACCGAGATCTCGAGCATCGAGCCGCTCGAGCTGCCGCTGTCGCGCACGATGCGCTTTCGCGACACCAACATCGAGAGCATTCAGCTGGTCAACCCGCCGAAGAGCTTCGACGGGGTGCTCACCGACCGGCGCGGCGACGTGCTCGGGCTGTGGTCGAGTTTCGCGTTCGATACCTCGAACGGCGTCGGCCAGGACCTGCAGGGCGTGCCGATCGCACCGGTGCGCGACATGCTCGCGCGCATGCGCAGCGGCAAGCCGCTGCACTCACTCGACGTGGAGCTCGCACCCACGCCGCTTTCGAGCGCGCGCCTGATCGGCCTGACCCCGTTCTGGACGGCAAAACTCGCCGCCCAGAGCGCCACGCGGCGCGTCGTGCTCACGGTCGTGCGCACCACCGGGGGCTCGCCGGCCTCCCGGCTGCTCGAGCCCGGCGATCTGCTGCTCGCCATCAATGGGCACGTCGTGACGCGTTTCGAGCAGGTCGAACGGGCCACCGCAGGTCACGGCAGCGTGCAGCTGACCGTGTGGCGGGGCCGGCAGGCATTGACGATCACGGTGCCGACCGTGGTGCTCTCCGGGACGCGGCTGCGGCGCGTCGTGCAGTGGGCCGGTGCGACCCTGCAGCGGCCGTTCCACTCCATGCTGGCGCAGCGGGGCGTGCCCCCCTACGGGGTGTACGTCGATAACTTCGAGTACGGCTCTCCGGCCTCGCGCTACGGCTTGTACGCAGGCCTGCGCATCGTCGCGGTCGATGGCAAGCCGACGCCGGATCTCGATGCGTTCCTGAACGCCGTGACCCACCGCCCGGATCATGCCTCGGTGCGCATCACCGCCCTGGGCTGGAACAATGCGCCGCAGGTCATCACGCTGACGCTCGACAACCACTACTGGCCCGCCTACGAGCTGCTGCGCACCGCGCACGGCTGGGTGCGGCGCGCGCTGCACTGAGCGCAGGCGCGGAGCGCTCGGATGGGGCCCATCGCATCGGCGGATCTCGCGGCCGCCCTCGGCGCACTGCGCGCCGGGGAGCTGGTCGCCTTTCCGACGGAAACGGTGTACGGACTCGGCGCCGATGCACGCAACCCCGCCGCGGTGCGGCGCATCTTCGCGGTCAAGGGTCGGCCCGCGAGCCACCCCGTGATCGTGCACCTGCAGAGTGTGCGGGAGCTGCCGGCCTGGGCGCGGCACGTGCCGCGAGCGGCCGAGCGGCTGGCCGAGCAGTTCTGGCCCGGACCGCTCACGCTGGTGCTGCCGCGTGCACCCGGCGTCGATGACAGCGTGACCGGAGGTCAGGACACCGTTGCGGTGCGCGTGCCTGCGCATCCCGTCGCCCAGCAGCTGCTCGCCGCCTTCGGCGGCGGGATTGCCGCACCGTCCGCGAACCGCTACGGCCGGCTGTCCCCGACCCGGGCCGAACACGTGCGCGAGGAGCTCGGTGCGGCGGTGAGCGTGGTGCTCGACGGCGGGGACTGTCCGATCGGCCTGGAATCGACCATCGTGGCGTTCCAGGAGGGGCGCGCGCGCCTGCTGCGCCCGGGGCGGATCACCGCCGGGGAGATTCGCGCGCTGCTCGGAGCGCTGCAGATCGGTGCCGACGCGGCCTCGCCGCGCGTGCCGGGCAGCACGGCGGCGCATTACGCCCCGGCCACTCCGCTCGAGGTGCTGCCGACCGAGGCGCTCGAGGCGCGCAGCGCGGCGCTCGCGCAGGCCGGCCGGCGTGTGGCGGTGTTGGCCTGGCGCGCCCCGCAGGCGACGCTGCCGGCGGTGACCTGGATCGATGCCGGCGCGCAGCCCGAACGCTACGGCCATGATTTGTATGCGCACCTGCGCGCGCTCGACCAGAGCGGCTGCGAGCGCATTCTGGTGCAGGAAGTGCCGCAAGGCGATGAATGGGAGGCGATCCGCGACCGACTGCGCCGTGCGGCCGTCGGCGCCGCCGCGCCCGGAGAGACCCCATGAGTGCCCGTCGCAATCGTTTCGTCGATCCGTTCCAGCCTGCGGAGATCCGCCGGCTGGTGCGCCAGTTCGGCTCCCCGCTGCTCATCCTCGACTGTGAGCGCGTACGCGTGCAGTACCGCAAGCTGCGCGCAGCGCTCGGGCGGGTCGATCTGCACTACGCGCTGAAGCCCATGCCGCACGCGGCGGTCGTGCAGACCGTGCTCGCCGAGGGCGGATTCCTCGATTTGGCAACCACCGGGGAGGTGCACCTGGTCCGCCGGCTCGGCGTCGATCCGGCGCGTTGCATTCACACGCACCCGATCAAACGCCCCGAGGACATCCGCAACGCGCTCGAGTTCGGTGTGCGCACCTTCGTGGCCGACAACCCCGACGAGGTGCGCAAGTTCGAGCGCTTCGCCGATCGCGCCGAGCTGCTGCTGCGCGTCTCGTTCCGGAGCCCCGGGGCGGTCTGCGATCTGTCGCGCAAGTTCGGCTGCGATCCGGAGGACGTGCTGGAGCTGGCGCGGCTCGCCGCGGAGCTCGGCATCACGGTGCGCGGCCTGAGCTTTCACGTCGGCTCGCAGGCCGGGGATTCGGCCAAGCATGTCGAGGCGCTCGACGCCTGTGCGCAGCTGATGGCCGCGGGCCGGCGGCGCAAGCTCGGCGTGCTCGACACGCTCGACATCGGCGGGGGCTTCCCGATCGACTACACCCAGCCGGTGCAGGACATCGAGCGCTTCTGCGAGCCGCTGCGCAGCGCACTCGAGGCGCTGCCGAAGCGCGTGCGGGTGATCGCCGAGCCCGGGCGTTTCATCGTCGGTCCGGCCGCGATCGGTGTCGCCTCGGTCATGGGCCGCGCCCGCCGCGAGGGGCACTGGTGGTATTACCTCGATGACGGGCTGTATGGCTCGTATAGCGGGCAGCTGTTCGATCATGCGCGCTATCCGGTGGAGCCGCTGAAGGATTCCGAGGAGCGCCTGCCCTCGGTGCTCGCCGGTCCCACCTGCGACAGCATCGACGTCATCGCCGAGAACCTGATGCTGCCGAAGCTCGAGGCGGGCGACCTGATCGTGGGACGGGCCATGGGTGCGTACACCTGGGCGAGCGCCACGGAATTCAACTTCTTTCCCAGGGCCACCGTCGTGGCCGTGAACCTCACGCCGGGGGACTCCGGCATGGTCATGCCTTTTCCGCTGTGATGCGGCGCTCTGAGGCGCCGGGAGTGAACCGCGTGCTGCGTAACGTCGTTTTCGATATCGGCTGGGTGTTCGTGCACCTCGACACCGAACCCTTTCTGGCGTTCCTGCGCGACCACGGGGCCGATGCCCGTGACCTGAACTCGGTGCTGACCCAGGTCGCGCTGCACGATCACGAGTGCGGCCGGCTCACCGGGCGGGGGCTGCTCGAGCGCTTCGCGGCGCTCGCTCGCCGGCCGATGGATCTGGACGCCGTGCACGAGCGCTGGACCAGCATGTTCGAGCTGCAGCCGCGCATGGTGCGGCTCGCCGAGCGCTTGAGCGAGCGCTACCGGGTGTTCCTGCTCTCCAACATCGGTGACCTGCACTGGGCACACCTGTCGCGCGAGTACGGCGTGCATCGCATCGGTCACGGCGCGCTGCCCTCGTTCCTCGCCGGTGTCATGAAGCCCGAGGCCGGCATCTATGCCGAGGCGGAACGGCGCTTCGCGCTCGAACCGGCGGCGACGGTGTTCATCGATGACCGCGCGGAAAATGTGCTCGCGGCGCGCCAGCGCGGCTGGGAGGCGATCGAACACACCGGGTACGCCTCGACCGTGAGCGCACTCGGAGCGTTGGGAGTGACCTGTTGAGCGGGCCACTGACCGCGATTCACCGCCAGGTCGAAGCCCTGCGCGCCGGGCGCGAACCGCGCCTGATTGCGCGGCTGCCCTCGGGATGGGCGCTGCTCGGGGAGCGGCAGTTCCTGCGCGGCTATGCGCTGCTGCTGCCCGATCCGGTGGTGCCGACGCTCAATGCGCTCCAGGCGCCCGAGCGCGCGCGCTTCCTGCTGGATATGGCCCGCCTCGGCGATGCGGTGCTCGCGGTCACCGGTGCGGTGCGGATCAACTACGCCATGCTCGGCAATCTCGAGCCGGCGCTGCACGCGCACGTCATCCCGCGATACGCGCAGGAGCCCGAGGCGCTGCGCACCGCACATCCCTGGGCGTACGACTGGCAGGCCGGCGAGCCGTTCGACCCGGCCGCGCATGGCCAACTGCTGGCACAGATGCGCGGCGCGCTCGAACGTCCCTGAGGCGCCGCGCGCGTTATTTCGGCGGGTTGGCGATCAGCGCGCGGAACTGACGCAGCTTGTGCTCGATGATGGCGTCGTTCTGCGGACCCATGCGGATCATCAGCTTCTGCCCGGCGGGCAGCGCTTCGAGCTTCGGGTCGGCAAATTGCCAGAACACCTTCGGGCGCACCAGTGTCACGGGCGAGGTGACCGTGGGGGTGGCGAGCAGGCTGTCGATGGCCTGAACCAGGCGGTCGTTGAAGTACTTGCCCGGGTAGCCGAGGCTCTCATAGGCCTGCTGGAACAGCGGGTAGAGACGAAAGTACAGCTGCGCCAGACCCTGGACGTTCAGCCGGCTGACCACCGCGACGAACGGGGTGTAGCGGGCGTAATTGCGCTGACTGAGCAGCACGACGCCGCCCTGCCGGTTCACGAGGGTCTCACCCGGCGTCGCCTGGATGGGCCGCAGATCCGCCGCCACCTTGGCGCGCGGCAGGCTGTCGACGCTCACCACGACGCGGCGGATGATGTTCTTCGGCACGATGAACCGCGCCACCGCAGGGTGGCCGATCAACGTATCAAGCGCGGCGAGCACGACCGCGTCGCTGTGGTTCAGCGGCGGCAGCGGCTGCGCCGGGGTGCTGCTCTGGGCCGGTACCGGATGTGCGATCGGCGGAGCCTGAGCCGCGCTCGGCAGCGGCGCTGACGCCGGGGCGGGTGCTGCGGCCTGCGGAGCGGGCGGTACGGTGCCGGTCGCGGATTTCGGCGTGCTCGTATGGAACCGGTAGTAGACGCCGACACCGATCAATGCGGCCGCCACGACGGCCGCGGCTACCCAAATGACCTTGTTGCGGAAGGACTCTTCCGGGTCAGTCTTGTTCCACATCTGGCGTCACTCCCGAGGCCGAGAAATGTTGTACTGTACACCCATGACCATACGCCGGGTGTTGAAGATGGGCGAGCCGCTGCTCGCGCAGGTCGCCGCGCCCGTGCAGCGCTTCGACGCAGAACTCGAGGCGCTGGTGCGCGACATGGATGAAACCATGCGGTCCCTGAACGGTGCCGGAATCGCCGCACCGCAGATCGGGGTCAGTCTGCGCGTGGTGATCTTCGAAGTCGCCGACAACCCGCGTTATCCGGATGTCGCACCCGTGCCGTATACGGTGCTCATCAACCCGCAGCTCACGCCGCTCGGCAGCGAGCAGGCCGAGGGGTGGGAAGGGTGTCTGTCGGTGCCGGGGCTGCGCGGGCTCGTGCCGCGCTACACGCACCTGCGCTACAGCGGGTTCGATCTGCACGGGGAGCCGTTCGAGCGGACCGCGCACGGCTTTCACGCGCGCGTCGTGCAGCACGAGGTCGACCATCTCGACGGTGTGCTCTACCCGCAGCGCATCCGGGATCTGCACAACCTGGGGTTCGAGGATGCGCTCGGGGCGCGCATGACGCCGATGCCGGATTAGCCGGCGCGCCGCTCACGCCAGGGTGTGAAACACCCGCTGGACGTCATCGTCCTGTTCGAGCTTGTCGATCAGCGCCAGCACTTCCTGCGCCTGCGCCTCGGGCAGCTCGGTCGGCACGGTGCACACGTACTCGTGTTCCGCCGACAGCGGCGTGATGCCGCGCGCCTCGAGTGCTTCCTGCATCTTGCCGAAGTCCTCGAAGGCGCAGCGGATGAGCAGCTGCGGCTCGCCGTTCTCCCCGGTGCTCTCGCCCATCTCCTCGAGTCCATGATCGATCAGGTACAGCTCGAGCTCGTCCTGGTCGATCCCGGCTGGAGCCAGGCGGAACACGCCCATGTGCTTGAAGAGAAACGCGACGCTGCCGGAGGTGGCGAGGTTGCCACCGTTCTTGGTGACGATGTTGCGCACTGCGGCCACGGTGCGGGTCGGATTGTCGGTCGCCGCTTCGATCAGCAGTGCCACGCCGTGCGGCGCATAGGCCTCGTAGTGCACTTCGTGGTAGTGCGTGGCATCCCGGCCGGAAGCCCGCTTGATCGCCGCCTCGACCTTGTCCTTCGGCATGTTGACCGCGCGGGCGTTCTGGATCACGCGCCGCAGGGCCGGATTGGAACTCGGGTCCGCGCCGCCGGACTTCACCGCGATGGTGATGTCCTTGGCGATGCGCGCGAACTGCTTGGCCATGCGGTTCCAGCGCGCAAACATGGTGGCCTTGCGGACTTCGAAGATGCGTCCCATGGAAAACTACCGCGATGTCGGGAAGGGCCGGCGGCTCAGGCGAGCTGAGCCTGCAGCACGCGCAGCCGGCGGCGCTGCAGACGCAGACGCTGCTCGAGCTCCTTGAGGCGCAGCTGGAAGCTGGCGTGCTCCCAGTGCTCGACCACGGCGCGTTTTTTCTCCGTGAGCCACTGTTCCTTCACCTTCGCCCAGTCGGCAATGGCGGCGAGGAAGCTGTCGTACTCACGTGCGATGTGCTGGTGCAGCTCGGTGATGCGCGAGGGCGACGCGGTTGGCGCCACCTGTGCAAGCGCATTCTGCGCCCGCTGGAACTGCATCGCGAGCAGCGCGCGCTGGATCTGGAACACCGGCGTGCGCTTCAGTTTGCGCGTCAGCCCGACGTACTGCAGGCTCGCGATCAGCCACTTGGTCGGGTCCCACTGCCACCAGCGCACTCCGTTGCGGTAGTCGTGCGCGAAGATATGGTGGAAGTTGTGGTAGCCCTCGCCGAAGGTCAGCACCGCGAGCACCGGGTTGTCCCGCGCGGTGTTCTCCTCGGTGTACGGTCGCGAGCCCCACATGTGCGCCAGCGAATTGATGAAGAACGTGAAGTGGTGACTGAGCACCAGGCGCAGCACCCCGGCGAGCAGGAACACGCCCCACACGTCTCCGGCCAGCCAGCCGGCGGCGAGCGGCAGTCCCAGGTTCGTCAGCAGCACCAGCGCGACGTAGTGGCGGTGCTGGAAGGCGAGCATGCGGTCGCGGCGCAGGTCCGGAATGTTGCTGAAGTCCTCCCGTCCGCTCGGGTACTCCCGCACCATCCAGCCGATGTGCGAGAACCAGAAGCCGCGACGCGCCGAATAGGGGTCGAGTTCCTCGTCATCGACGTTCAGGTGGTGGCGGCGATGGCCGCTGCACCAGGCCCAGGCGCTGTTCTGCAGCGCCATGGTGCCGAACACCAGGAACACCAGCCGCAGGATCCAGTGCGCCTCGTAGGCGCGGTGCGCCCAGAGCCGGTGGTAGCCGGCCGTGATCGACAGCTCGTTGGCGGCCAGAAAGACCCCGAGCAGCACCCACGCTGCGGCACTGAAACCGTGCGTGATGCCGTACCAGGGCACCAGCACTGCCGCGGCGAGAAAGGTCAAGGAAAACAATATGATGTTCGTCCAGATCGGCGGTGCCGACCGGACTGAGGAGGACGGGGCCGGGGCAGATGAGTTCGGCATGGGCAGTACGCGCTCGGAGCGGTTGAACGGAGACCGACTTACCTTAGCACGATCCGAGCGCCCGGAGCATGCGTGAAATCACGGCGTGCTGCGGGCCGGCGCGGACCGGCCCGCAGCGCGCCCGCCTAGAACGAGTACACGCCCTGGACGGCCAGCTCGCTCTGGTGCGTGCTGACCTGGGTGAGACCACCTACCGAGGTATAGACAAAGCTCGGCCGATTCGAGGTGTCGTAGCGACCCTCGAGCCGCAGCTCGAAATCCGCCGCCGGGTCATAGCCGAAGGTTACGGTCCCCTCCTTCAGGCGCTGGCGGGTTCCGGTGATGAAGCCGTTGCGGTCATCGAACGACTCCCCGCGCAGCGAGACGCGCCAGCGTGGGCTGAAACGGTAGTTCAGGTACAGCGCCACGCCGCTCCACTGGCCACCGGGGGTCACATGACTCGCGCGCTGCTGGCCCCAGTCGTAGCTGGCCACGAACTGCAGCGCGGCGGTGGCATTGTAGGTGGCGACGGTATCGATGAGGGTGCGGCGGGCGAGATCGACCGGATCGTTGCCGATGTAGCTCTGCGCCGTGAGGGAGAACGCCGCCCCCGGGGTGAGCGCCAAGCCGAGCTCCACGGTCTTCGACCCGGAGGTGACGCTGGTGTAGTTCCAGCCGTTGTTCACCCCGAGCGTCGCGCTCACCACGCTGTTGAACGCGTAGCTGGCGCGCACGCCGGTGTGCGTCATCGGTTCGGCATAGAACAGCAGCGAGCGGGAGAAGTTGGTGTTGCCGGTCGGCGCGATGACCTCGGCGCCGGCGAGTGTGGTGAACTTGCCCGCCTCGAGCGTGAGGGCTCCCCGGACGTATTGCACGTAGCCTTGCAGCAGGTCGATCGGGTTATTGCTCGAGGCCGAGGCGCTCTCGGCGGCGTTGACGATCTTCGCGTCGTTTCCGCCGATGACGTCGATGAGCCCACCGAAGCCCTGCTTGGGCTGGTAGGCGAGGGTGAGACCGGCCTGGTCGAGCTGGAACGCATCGTGCGCGGTGTCGAACTGATGGTAGGTGTTGCCGCCCGAGGACGTGTAGTACGAGGCGGCGAGATACCCGGAGGCCGTGATGCCGGAGTTCGAAAGCAGCGTCTGGAGCGTCGCGGCGGGGGACTGGGCCGCGCGTGCACCGCCCGGAGCGAGGGCGGCGAGCGCCGCGGCGAGCAGCGGCAGAGTCGGGGAGTGTGTGGCCATGCTGAGCCTTTCGTGAACGCAGTGGGGAGCGGGCACGGCACGACAAGCACGCCTCATGCCAGCGCGCTGGGGCTGGATTTCCCTGGAAAATCAGCTCCAGTACGCGCCTGGGCGCTGCGGACGCACCGCGCCGGTGCGCCGCGGGACTCATTGTGGTGCAGTGAGCGCTCGAGCGCCGCAACTCTACGGCGCACGCGGTCAGCAGGCGGTGAGGAAATCTTCGACTCAGTGCGGCTTGGGCGCGCGGGCCGCCGCGGCGGGCGGCGGGTCGCCCGCCGCGGGCGGATTGGCCGAGCCGGTGTCGGCGCGCAGCGCCGCTTCCGCCTCGCGGCGCGTCATGACGATGATGCTGATGCGCCGGTTGATCGGATCGAACGGATT
>JAKADE010000075.1 GCA_021820785.1 Pseudomonadota bacterium | reverse complement strand
GTGCCGCCAGTGCGCGGGATGAAATCCACAGGCCGCGAGCGAGCGCTTGTCGAGCACGCTGTAGGCCGGGCGGCGCGCGGGCGTCGGGTACTCTTCGGTTGCGATCGGCGTGACCACGACCCCGGACGGGAGCAACCCGAGGGCCGCGCTTTCATCCGCAATCGCCACGGCCAAGTCGTACCAGCTGGCGACGCCGGCGTCGGTCCAGTGATGCACCCCGCGAATCTCCGGCCGGGCCACGATCTGCCACAGCACCTCGGCCAGCGGCCTCGCGGCCGTGGGGGTCCCGACCTGGTCGGCCACCACGCGCACCGCGCCACGCTCGCGCATCAGGCGCAGCATGGTGTGCACGAAGTTCTTCCCCTCCGCGGCATACACCCAGGCGGTGCGCACGATGACCGAGTGTCCGGCGAGCGCCTCGAGCACCGCGAGTTCGCCCTCCCGCTTGGTCGCGCCGTAGACGCCGAGCGGATTCGGGTGCGCCTCGGGACGATACGGCGACGAGGCCGTTCCGTCGAAGACGAAGTCCGTCGAAATCTGCACCAGCCGGGCCCCGCAGGCCGCGGCACCGGCAGCCAGGTGCGCAGGACCGAGGCCGTTGATGCGGCGCGCCAACTCCGGCTCCGACTCCGCCTTGTCGACCGCCGTATACGCCGCTGCATTGATCACGGCTGCGGGCTGCACGCGCTCGAACGTGCGGCGAACCGCCTGCGCATCACCGATGTCTAGCTCGGCATGCGTACAGGCCGTGAGCTCGATGCCCTCGGGGCAGGTCGCACGCAACAGGCGGCCGACCTGGCCGCCGGCGCCGGTGACCAGCACTTTCACGGGTAGACCTCGGCCGCGCTCAACGCCGGGGCCGCGGCATCCTTGCCCGAGAGGACCGGCTGCACCCCGGCCGGCAGCGGCCAGCGCACGCCGATTGTCGGATCATCCCAGCGGATCGCGCGCTCGTGCTCCGGCGCCCAGAAGTCGGTGACCTTGTAGAGGAAATCCGCCGAGTCGCTGAGCACCAGGTACCCGTGCGCGAACCCCGGGGGCACCCAGAGCATGTGATGGTTCTCGGCCGACAGCTCGACGCCGACCCAGCGACCGAAGGTGGCCGAACTGCGGCGGATGTCGACGGCGACGTCGAATACCCGACCGCTCGTGACCCGGACCAGCTTTCCCTGCGGCTGGCGGACCTGATAGTGCAGACCCCGGAGAATGTGCCGGGCCGAGTGACTGTGGTTGTCCTGCACAAACGTCAGATCGAGCCCGGCCGCGGCAAACTTGCGCTGTTCCCAGGACTCCATGAAGAAGCCGCGCTCATCGCCGAAAACCTTCGGGCGGATCAGCACCACCTCGGGAATCGCCGTCGGTTCGAATTGCATCACTTGGGTCCTTTCAGCACATCGAGGAGATACGTTCCATAGCCGCTCTTGGCGAGCGGCTGCGCGAGGCGCTCGAGCTGCGCCGCATCGATGAAGCCGCTGTGGTAGGCGATCTCCTCCGGACAGCCGACTTTCAGGCCCTGGCGCGTCTCGATCGCCTCGATGAACATCGAGGCCTGGATGAGCGACTCGTGCGTCCCGGTATCGAGCCAGGCCACGCCGCGCCCGAGCTGCTCCACGGTGAGCTCACCGCGTTCGAGGTACAGCCGGTTCAGATCGGTGATCTCGAGCTCCCCGCGCGCCGAGGGCTTGAGGCTCGCGGCGAGATCGGCGACCTGGCGGTCGTAGAAGTACAGCCCCGTCACCGCATAGTTCGACTTCGGCTGAACGGGCTTCTCCTCCAGGGTGATCGCGCGCCCCGCGGCATCGAAGCTCACCACACCGTAGCGCTCCGGGTCGCGCACCCGGTAGGCAAAGACGGTCGCGCCGCGATCGCGCCCGGCCGCCTGTTTGAGCTGCCCGGAAAGGCCGTGGCCGTAGAAAATATTGTCGCCCAGCACCAGCGCGACCGGCGCACCGCCGATGAACGGGCGGCCGATGAGGAAGGCCTGGGCGAGGCCCTCGGGCCGCGGCTGCTCGGCGTAGGAGAACGACACGCCCCACTGCGAGCCATCGCCGAGCAAGCGTTGAAAGAGCGGCAGGTCCGCGGGCGTCGAGATGAGGAGAATGTCCCGGATCCCGGCGAGCATCAGCGTCGAGATCGGGTAGTACACCATGGGCTTGTCGTACACCGGCAGCAGCTGCTTGCTGACGCTCAAGGTGACCGGATGCAGACGGGTGCCGGCGCCTCCGGCGAGAACGATACCTTTCACGATCGCGGGCTCCTGTCCCCAGGCCATTGAATCGGCGAAGCTTGCCACGGCCGCACGAGGCGCGTCATGCCGCGATCCTCAGTCGGCGCGACTCAGGTCCCCGTTCAGGACGTCCGTCACGCACCCCAGCAGGTCGTCGTACACGGCATCGGCCGCAGCAACGGCCTCGGCGGAGAGGGCATACCCGCTGCGCACGAGGAAGCACTGGCCGACGCCTGCGGCGCGGCCCGCCTGCACGTCGGAGATCCGATCCCCGACCAGAAACGAGGCCGCCGGGTCGATGTCGAGGGCACGGATCGCCGCGAGCAGCATGCCGGGCTCGGGCTTGCGGCACGCGCAGGCCCGGCGGTACTGCTCCAGGGGCGCATCGGGCAGATGCGGGCAATACTCGACGGCATCGAAGCTGACGCCCTCGGCGCGCAGCCGCAGACGCACCTCGCCCATCAGCCGCGCGAAGTCCGCCTCGGTGTAGAGCCCGCGGGCGATCCCCGACTGGTTGGTCACCACGACCCGGCGGTAGCCAGCGCCCTCGAGCGCCGCGAGTGCCTCGAGCGCACCCGGCAACAGCTCGAACTCCTCGATCCGGTGCACGAAGCCGCGCTCGGCATTGAGCACGCCGTCCCGGTCGATGAACGCGGCACGGTGACTCATGCGCCGCGGATGCGCTCGACGAGCGCGGTGGTCGAATAGCCCGTGACGAACGGGATCGCGAGCGAGCGGCCGCCCCAGGAGCGCATCAGGCGGGTTTCCTCGAGAGTCTCCATGTCGTAGTCGCCGCCCTTGACGTAGAGGTCCGGGCGGCAGCGCGAGAGCAGCTCGCAGGGGGTTTTCTCATCGAACAGCATCACGAAGGAGACGCTCTCGAGCGCCGCCAGCACGATCAGCCGGTCGGACTCGCGATTGAGCGGCCGGTCCGGCCCCTTGCCCTGCAGGCGGGCGGACACATCGCTGTTGACCGCGACCAGCAGCGCCGCGCCGAGCTCGCGGGCCGCGGCCAGGTAGGTCACGTGGCCCCGATGGAGCACGTCGAACACCCCATTCGTGAACACGAGCGGGCGGGGCCACGGGTAGGTGGCGGCCTCGACGCTCGAGCGAATCTTGCGAGCGAGAGTCGGTGAGAGGTCGGTCATGATCGTCTTACGCGGCTGCGCTCCCGGCCACGGCTCCCACCGGGCTCGTGGGACGGAGGCTCGCCTCATTCATTCCTGCGGATCTGCCATTCACAAGACCAGTCGTTGCACAGCGTTTCGCGCCGATTGCCCGGCGCACGAGAATTCCACAGACCCGCGGTTCTGCGACTACCTGATGCGACTGTGCGGATCGTGATTCTTCGACGGCACGCACCGCTGGTGGGGCATGTACGATTGAACACCACGCGAGCGTACTCGCATCGAATTTCGCTCAGGGTCATTATCAGCGTGCGGCATTCTAAACGGCAAGGGTGATGGCTGGCAGTGCCGAACGGGCCCGGGAGCGCGCACGCGGCCTCTGCCCCGCCAGCCACACGGCATGACCATCCCCGCGCATGCCGGCTCGGGCGAGCCGCTTCGGTAGGGTGTACCGTGCGATTGAACTCCGCAGCATCGGGGTTTCAGTAGCGCATCCGGGCGCAGAGCGTGAGGCGGGGATTGCGGCAACGGCAGGGCCGGTGGACCGAGGACCGGTCCGGTAAAGCGGTGCAGACGCGCCGCTGGGCCCCAAACCGCGTTGGACTCATTGACAACGGCTCAAAATGTTGGCATATTCTCCAACATGCGGGCGCGGCTGCTGGTCGATCAGCGGATCATCCTCTCCGACTGTGAGTTCGCGGAGATCGTCGTCTGGGAGGTACCTGAGCCGGTGCGGGGCAGCGGCCATGACCTGAAGTACCGCTTGGCCTTCGTCGTGAATGGCGAGTGCGTTGTGCGTTATGACAACGAGGCGGGCAAGGGCGATCACCGGCACGCCGGCAGCCAGGAGCGGGCGTACCGGTTCGAGAGCATCGAGAAGCTTCTGGCGGATTTCGAACGCGATATCGCGAGGTGGCGCGATGAAAACCATAACGCTTGATGTGCGCTCCCTGCAGGGCGCGTTGGGCGAGGTAGCGAGCGCGGTGGGGAACCGCCGGGCCATGAACACGGCCCGGATCAGCTTCGCTTCGGCTGAACTGCTGTGGCAGGTGCTGACTGCGAAGCGTTGGGAGATCTTGAAGACGATGACGGGCGCCGGCGCGCTCAGCATTCGCGAGATCGCCCGCCGGGTTGAGCGCGACGTGAAGGCCGTGCATGCCGATGTGCATGCGTTACTGAACGCCGGCATCATCAGCAAGACGGCCGAGGGGCGCATAGTCTTCCCCTTCGATGCGATTCACGTCGATTTCGTGCTGAAGGCGGTCGCCTGAAATCCCGAACCTGAAGCACCTCGGCCTGCGCCGCGAAGTGTCGCTGTGATTTCAAGGACGCGCACGCCTGTAACGCTGCCGCAGGCGCCGCAAGCACGCCACTCAACGGGCAGGCCGATTTATCCACCGCGACCTGCGGGGTCGTGAAGCAGATCGCCGCCCTCTTCCGCCGCAGACGCGCACCCGCGCAACGGCGAGCACCTTGCGGGCCGGTGCATGATCCCGGTCACACCTAAGGTCACCGAACGCCTCTGGAGCTCAAGCGCCCCGCCCTGCGAGCCACTCGGCATACCGGTGCACGCCGGACTCGACGTCCGCGAACTGAACGTCACACCCCGTAGCGCGCAAGGCCGCGAGGTCCGCCTCGGTGCGACACTGATACTTGCCCACCAGGGCCTCGGGAAACGGCGTGTACTCGATCAGCCCGGCGGCGACCTGCTCGGCGAGGGACAGTGCCGCCTCGCCGCGCTCGGCGCGCATCGCGTTGATCGTGGCATGGGCAACGTCATTGAACGGCTGCGAGCGGCCCGAGCCCAAGTTGAAGATGCCGCTGCGCTCGGGGTGACGCAGGAACCACAGGTTCACCGCCACCACGTCCCCGACGTACACGAAATCCCGCGTCTGCTCGCCCGGGCCGTAGCCGCCGTACTCGCCGAAGAGCTTGACCTTGCCCTGCTCGCGCAGCTGCCCGAAGTGATGGAACGCCACGGAGGCCATGCGGCCCTTGTGCTGCTCGCGCGGCCCGTAGACGTTGAAGTAACGGAAGCCGGCCACCTGGTGCCGCGCCGTGGGCAGCATGCGCCGCACGACGTTGTCGAACAGGAGCTTCGAGTAGCCGTACACGTTCAGCGGGCGCTCGCACTCGGGGGACTCCCGAAACACCGTACTGTCGCCGTAGGTCGCCGCCGAGGAGGCGTAGAGCAGCCGCACCCCCTGGGCCTGACACGCATCGAGCAGGCGCTTCGAGCAGCGGTAGTTGGTCTCGAGCATGTACTGACCGTTGTGCTCCATGGTGTCGGAGCACGCCCCCTGGTGCAGCACCGCATCGATGCGCCCGAGCTCGCCGCGCTCGAACCGCCCGTAGAACTCGCCCCGGTCGAAGTAGTCGGCGAGCTTCGCCCCGAGGAGATTGCGGTACTTCATCCCGTCGGTCAGCTCATCGACCGCGATGACGTCGTCGATGCCGGCGGCGTTCAGGCCGTGCACCAGATTGCTGCCGATCATGCCGGCGGCGCCCGTGACGATCACTCTCACGCAAAGACCTCCTCGAAACTCGCGGTGGCGGTCCCGAACTTGCCGACCACGATGCCGCCGGCGCGATTGGCGATCGGCATCGCCTCGCGCAGGCTCATGCCGGCGGCCAGCATGGCCGCCATCGTCGCGATCACCGTGTCACCGGCGCCGGTGACATCGAACACTTCGCGCGCCTGTGCACCGATGCGCTCGTGGCCGTCGGCATCAAACAGCGACATTCCTTCCTCGCTGCGCGTCAGGAGCACCGCACCGAGCCGGTGGGTCCGGCGCAGGTTCGCGACGCGCTCCTCGAGCTGCTGCTCGGAGGACCACGGCCCGATGACCTGGGCGAGCTCCGCGCGGTTCGGCGTCACGACCGTGGCGCCGGCATAACGGGCATAGTCCGCGCCCTTCGGATCGACCAGCACGGGTTTGCCGGCGGCGCTAGCGCGCTCGATCATCTCGGCGATGTGCGTCAGGCCGCCCTTGCCGTAGTCGGAGAAGATCACCGCACCGCACTGCGGCACGGTGTGCTCGAAGTTCGCGAGCATGCCGGAGAGGATTTCGTGGTCCGGCTGATTCTCGAAATCCACCCGCACGAGCTGCTGGGCGCGGCCGATGACGCGCAGCTTCACGCTGGTGTAGAGCTGCGGGTCGCGACCGAGGAGGCTCTCGATCGAGCGCTGTGCCAGCAGCGCCTCGAGCTTGCGCGCCGGCTCATCGTCCCCCACCACGGTGATGAGCGTCACCCCCGGTCCCAGGGCCCTGACGTTGAGCGCGACGTTCGCCGCACCACCCAGGCGGTCTTCCTCGCGCGTCACGCGCACCACCGGCACGGGCGCTTCCGGGGAAATGCGCTCGACGTCCCCGAACAGGTACCGGTCGAGCATCGCATCGCCGACCACTAGGACCCGGGCGCGCTGCAACTGGGCCTGCAGAGGCTTGACGGCCGGGGCACTCATGCCAGACCCAGCGCAGTCTCGACCATGCCGCACAGGGTATGGCCGATCAGGATGTGCGCCTCCTGGATCCGGGCCGTCGTCGCGCTCGGCACGATGATGGGGACGTCGCAGAGGGCTCGCAGGGCCCCGCCGTCGCGCCCGAGCAGGCCGATCACCGCCATGCCGAGGCCGCGGGCCGCTTCGACCGCCTTGATGACGTTGCGGGAGTTGCCGGAGGTCGAGATGCCGATCAGGCAGTCCCCGGCCGCCCCCAGCCCGGCGACCTGGCGGGCGAACACGTCCTCGAAGCTGTAGTCGTTGGCGATGCAGGTCAGCGCCGAGGTATCGGTGGTGAGCGCCAGCGCGGCGAGCGGCCGCCGATCCCGGATGAAGCGCCCGGTGAGCTCCGCGGCGATGTGCTGGCTGTCGGCCGCCGAGCCACCGTTGCCGCACAGCATCAGCTTGCGGCCCGCGCCGAGCGCGCTCGCGATGAGCGTCCCGGCCCGCTCGACCGGCTCGGTCAATGACTCGAGCGTCTGGAACAGCGCCAGGTGCTCGCGCAGATTGCTGGCAAAGACAGTGGGCTTCAAGGGTGCTTCTCCTCAAATGTCCGTAAACGATGCGCCTGAGCGCCAGGCGGCCAGTTGTTCAAGCATGCGCTGCACGCCAGCCGCGGCGGCCGGGTGAGCGGCCGGATCGCGCACGCTCGGCAGCAGCTGATCGGCGAGGCGCTTGCCGAGCTCGACGCCCCATTGGTCGAAGGAGTTGATGCCCCAGATCACTCCCTGCGTGAACACCTTGTGCTCGTAGAGCGCGAGCACACGCCCGAGAGTCTGAGGATCGAGCTGCGGAAAGGCGATGAGCGTACTGGGGCGTGAGCCGGCCTGCACCTTGTGCGGCTCGAGCGCCTCGCGCCGTGCCGGGGCGAGGCCCTCGCGCTCGAACTCCGCACGCACCGCCTCGCTCGGGTAGCCCGCCATGAACGCCTCGGCCTGCGCCAGGGCACTCGCGAGCGCAAGCGCGTGCTGCGCGTCGTTGCCGCACGAGGAACGCGCCGGCAGGAGCAGATCGAGCGCCGCACGCGGGTGCCCCTGGTGCAGCAGCTGGTAGAACGAGTGCTGCGCATTGCTGCCCGGGCCGCCCCAGATCACCGCGGCGGTCTGCCACTCGACGCGCCGCCCCTCGAGCGTGACGGACTTCCCGTTGCTGCCCATCTCGAGCTGCTGCAGGTAGGCCGGCAGACGCGCAAGCCGCTCCTCGTAGGGCAGCACCGCGAGCGTCGGCAGATCGCGGAAATTGATGTTCCACACCCCGATCAGCGCCAGCAGCACCGGGAGGTTGTCCGCCCAGGGGGCGCGCCGGAAGTGCGCATCCATCTCCCGGGCGCCGGCGAGGAACGCCTCGAAGGCCTCGGCGCCGATCGCGAGCGCGAGCGACACTCCGATCGAGGACCACAGCGAGAAGCGCCCGACCACCCAGTCCCAGAGCTTGAAGCGGTGCTCCGGATGCACCCCGAAGCTGTCCATGGCGCGGTGATTGACCGAGACGGCCGCAAAGTGCCGCGGCACGGCGCTCTCGCCGAGCCGCTCGCTGAGCCACTGGCGGGCCGTGCGCGCATGGGTGAGCGTCTCGAGCGTTGCGAAAGTCTTGGAGGCGACGACGAACAGCGTCGAGTGCGGGTCGGCCCGCGCCAGCAGGTCCGACAGGCGGCACCCTTCGACGTTCGAGACGAACGCGCAGCTCGGCCCGCCGTGCGCATGGTGCGCGAGCGCCTGCACCGCCATCGCCGGCCCGAGATCCGAGCCGCCGATGCCGATGTGCACGAGCTGCTCGAAGCGCCGCCCGCCGCTGCCGGTGATGCGCCCGCTGCGCACCCCTTCGGCGAACGCGAGCATGCGCGCACGCTCCTTTAGCACCTCGCGCTCGATGTCCGCCCCGCCGACCCGCTCCCCGCGCCCCTGGCGCAGCGCCACGTGCAGCACGGGGCGCTCCTCGGTCGCATCGATCTTCTCCCCGCGCCACATCGCCTCGCGGTAGCCGGCGAGGTCGACCGCCTCGGGCAGCGCGAGGAGCCGCCCGAGGACCATCTCATCGAGATGCTGGCGCGAGTAATCGATCAACAGCCCCGCGGCCCGGCGCGAGAAGCGCTCGAAGCGCCCCGGATCGCGTTCGAACAGCTCACGCGTCGGCACCGCGGCGAGCCGTCGGGCCTGCGCGTTGAGCTCGGACCAGGCGGTGCTGTGGGGGCCAGGGGCGATGCGCATGGCGGCGGCTCGCGAGGCGCGTCCTCAGGCGCCGCCAGCGTAGAACGCCGCGATACGCTCGACCACGTAGTGCAGTTGCGCGGGCGTGAGCTCCGGATAGATCGGCAGCGCGAGCGTCTCGAGCGCAGCCCGCTCGGATTCGGGGAAGTCCCCGGGCCGATGGCCGAGATACTCGAAACACTTCTGCAGGTGCAGCGGGATCGGGTAGTAGATCTCCGTGCCCACCCCGTCGCGGGCGAGCGCCTCGCGCAGCGCATCGCGACGGCGCACGCGGATCACGTACTGGTTGTAGATGTGGTGAAAGCCCGGCAGCGCCGTCGGCGGCGTCACCTCGCCCTTAAGTCCCGCGCGGGCGAACGCCGCGTCATACACCCGGGCATTCTCGGCTCGGCGGCGCGACCAGTCCTCGAGGTAATCGAGCTTGACGTTGAGCACCGCGGCCTGCAGCTCATCGATGCGGAAATTTCCGCCGATGAACGCATGATGGTACTTCGGCTGCCCTCCGTGCACGCGCAGCACGCGCATGTGCTCGGCGAGTGCATCGTCCTGAGCGACGCACAGCCCCGCGTCTCCGAAGGCGCCGAGGTTCTTGGTCGGAAAGAATGAGAAGCAGCCGATGTCGCCGAAACTGCCGGCCTGGCGTCCCCCGGCATCGCGCGCACCGATCGCCTGGGCGGCATCCTCGATGACGGCGAGC
>JAKADE010000074.1 GCA_021820785.1 Pseudomonadota bacterium | reverse complement strand
TTCTTCGCCGCTGAGGCCCGGGCGGCCGCCGATGGCGGCGACTTCGCCGCCATCGCGGCGGCCGCGCGCGCCGCGAGCGGGCGCAAGGGCGCACAGCTGTTTCGCCCGTTGCGTTTTGCGCTGACCGGACTCGGCCATGGCCCGGAACTCGGGCCGCTGCTGCGCGTGATGCCCGCCGGGGAGGCCGAGCGGCGCCTCGCACGTTTCGCGTAAGCCGCGCAGTCCGCGCGGACCGCCGCATTCTGACTTTGAAATGACCACCATGATCCGCATCCACAATTCGCTCACCGGAGAGAAGCAGCCCCTGACGCCCATCGTGCCGGGCGAGGTGCGCATGTACGTCTGCGGCATGACGGTGTACGACTATCTGCACATCGGTCATGCGCGCATGATGATCGTGTTCGATGCGGTGGCGCGCTACCTGCGCTACCGCGGGTTGCGGTTGACCTATGTGCGCAACATCACCGACATCGACGACAAGATCATCAAGCGGGCCGCGGAGAACGGCGAGACGATCGACGCGCTCACCGGACGGTTCATCACGGCCATGCACGAGGACTGTGCGGCGCTCGGCATCGTGCGCCCGGATCTCGAGCCGCGCGCCACGCAGCACGTGCCGGCCATCGTCTCGATGGTGGAGAAGCTCATTGAACGCGGCTACGCGTATGTCGCACCGAACGGTGATGTGATGTATGCCGTGGCGAAATTCGACGGTTACGGGCGGCTCTCGGGCAAGCGCCTCGCGGACCTGCGCGCCGGGGCGCGGGTCGAGGTGGACGAGGCGAAGCGCGATCCGCTCGATTTCGTGCTGTGGAAGCACGCCAAGCCGCACGAACCGGCCTGGGATTCTCCCTGGGGGCGGGGCCGGCCCGGCTGGCACATCGAGTGCTCGGCGATGTCGGTCGAACTGCTCGGACCGCACTTCGACATCCACGGCGGCGGCATGGACCTGAAGTTCCCGCACCACGAGAACGAGATTGCGCAATCGTGCGCGGCGACCGGCGAGCGGTTCGCCGAGATCTGGATGCACAACGGATTCGTCAACGTCGACAACGAGAAGATGTCGAAGTCACTGGGCAATTTCTTCACCGTGCGTGAGGTGCTGCCGACGCTGCGTCATCCCGAGGTGTTGCGCTACTTCGTGCTTTCGAGTCACTACCGCGGTCCGATCAACTATTCGCTCGAGCAGCTCGAGCAGGCCGACTCGGCGCTGCAGCGGCTGCATCTGGCGCTGCGTGCGTTGCCCGAGGCGGCGCCCGCAGACGGCCCGTACGCCGAGCGGTTCCGGGCGGCAATGGACGATGACTTCAATACTCCGGAGGCGCTTGCCGTGCTGCAGACGCTGGCGCGTGAAGTGAACGCCGCGCGTGATGCCGGTGATGGCGCGCGCGCCGCCTCGCTCGGTGCGTTGCTGCGGAATCTGGGCGGCGTGTTGGGGCTGCTCACGGTGCCGTCCGAACAATGGCTGCGTCTCGGCAAGCCTGCGGCCCGGGCGGCAACTGAGGCAGGGGCTGGCGCCGCGTTGAGTGATGCGGCCATCGAGCAGCGCATCGCGGCGCGCGTCGCGGCGCGCAAGGCGAGGAACTGGGCAGAGTCGGACCGCATCCGCGATGAACTCGCCGCGGCCGGCGTGGTGCTCGAAGACAAGCCGGGCGGCGTGACGGACTGGCGGCGGGCCTGACCGGCCGTTGCCGGTCCGTGCCCCGCCTAGGCGAGCGTGCTGAGGCTCACGCCGGCCGCCCCACTGATCTGCGCTGAGCTGCTGCTCAGTTGCTGCATCAGCGAGGCCAGCAGCGCATCGCCGCCGCCGTGCGCGTGATGTCCGTGGTGCATCCCGTGCGCGCCGCCTGCGGTACTACCCGCCGTCGGACTCGAGGCGCTGGCCGTTGCGTTCCCGGGGGTGGCCGAGCCCGCTGCGCCCGTGGCGGTTGCGGCTGCGAGTTGGCTGCGCAGCGCGGTGAGGAACGTGCTGATGTTGCTTTGGAAGTCCTGCAGCGAGATGCCGCTGCCGGAACTGCTGCCGGCGGTGCTGCTGCCGTTGGTGGCGAGCGCGCTGAACAGCGTGCCGGCAGCGTTGCTCGAGGTCGGGCCTGCGCTGCCGCTCAGTGCACTCATGAAGTGGGTCAGCTCGCTCTGGCTGATCGAGCCGTTGCCGTTGGTGTCAATCGCCGCAAACAGCTGCTGCTCCGCCTGCGCCAGGCCGCTGGTGCCCGACGAACTGCTCGAGCGGCTGCTCGCAGTGGCGCCGCAGATGCTGCTGCGCAAGAGGCTTGGCCCGCTCGCCGTGGCCGATGAGATCGCGCTGGACATGGAGGTCTCCCAGGGTGAAGGACGCAGCTGCAGATGCATCAAGTGCGCTGCGGTTCGGCCGCTACTCTAAGGGGCGGTGCCAGGGGGACACTGTAAAAATCTCTGCACTTGCGACATGGTGTCGCTTCGCGGCCGGCGCTTGCCGCCGGCGTGGCAGCACGCTGCCTCAGTGCGGCAATACGACGCGGCGCTGGAATGCCTCGAAGGTGTTGTGCATGAGCATCGCGACCGTCATCGGACCGACGCCGCCGGGCACGGGGGTGATCCAGCCGGCCCGTTCGCTGGCGGCGGCGAAGTGCACGTCGCCGACCAGATGGCCGTTCTCGAGGCGGTTCATGCCGACGTCGATGACGATGGCGCCAGGCTTGACCCATTCTCCGGGGACCAGTCCCGGTTTGCCGACCGCGACCACGAGGATGTCCGCCTGGCGGACGTGCACCGCGAGATCCGCGGTGAAGCGATGGCACACGGTGGTGGTGGCGCCCATCAGCAGCAGTTCGAGCGACATGGGCCGTCCGACGATATTGGACGCCCCGACGATCACCGCGTGCTGCCCCTTCATGGGCGCCCCGATGTGCTCGAGCAGCTTGATGATCCCATAGGGCGTGCAAGGTCGAATCACGGGAATACGCTGGGCCAGGCGGCCGACGTTGTACGGATGGAATCCGTCGACGTCTTTGGTGGGGTCGATCCGCTCGATGACCGCCGTCGACTGGATCTGATCGGGCAGGGGCAGCTGGACCAGGATGCCATCGATATCCGGGTCCGAATTGAGTTCGTCGATCAGGGCGAGGAGCTGGATTTCGGAGGTCGACCCGGGCAGGTCGTGGGCGACGGAGCGGATGCCGACTTCTTCGCAGGATTTGCGCTTGTTGCGCACGTAGACTTCAGAAGCCGGATGATCGCCCACCTTGACGACGGCGAGTGCCGGCCGGCGGTGGCCCCGCGCGACCGCCGATTCGATGGCGGTGCGGACCTGAGCTTTGACTTCGCCGGCGACTTTGCGCCCGTCAATCACCTGTGCCGTCATGGGCTGCCTGAACTCGAGCTCTATCGAAGGACGCGTATTCTCGCATATCATGCCGTGCCGCCAGGGGGTTCTCCCCCTGTGCCGGCACGGTTCGGGGCATGGCGCAGTCTGGTAGCGCATCTGCTTTGGGAGCAGAGGGTCGGGAGTTCGAATCTCCCTGCCCCGACCAATTCTTCTTCAGCGGTAGTGCTCATCCTCCGAGCGCGATGAGTACTCCGACCACCACGAGGAACACCGCGAACACCCGCTTCAGTGCAGTACTGGGGATCGAGTGCGCCACATGGGCACCGACGGGTGCGAGCGTCATCGAGCCCAGCGCGGCGATCGCGGCGGCCGGAAGGTACAGATAGCCCACAGAGCCCCACGGCAGCGCGTGCGGCGGGGCATGCACAGAAAGTGCGTAGGCCAGCGCGCTCGAAATCGCAATGGCGAGTCCGCAGACCGCGCTGGTGCTGACCGCCTTGACCGGCTTCACGCCGAGCGCCATCAGCAAAGGCACGGTCATCGATCCGCCGCCGATGCCGACTACGGCCGAGATCGCGCCGATCAGCGCGCCGGCCGGCAGCAGCCAGGGTGAACGCGCCACCTGTCCGGGATCGGTGCGCTCCGTCGTGCGCCCGCGGCCGAACGCCATCCGCGCCGCAGTCACCGCGCAAAACGCCGTGATGCCCCAGCGCAGGGCGTGAGCCGAGAGCAATTGCGCAATGTGCGCGCCGGCCACGCCGCCGATGACCATGCCCGGCGCGAGCCATCGCCAGCTGGGCCAGACCACCGTGCCGCGGCGGATATGCGCCATCGCCGAGGACGCGAGGGTCAGCACGATCGTGGCCATGGAGGTGGCCACCGCGACGTGCATCACCTCTGCTGCGGGCACTCCGAGCGCCGGCAATGCCAGACTGAGCGCCGCCACCACCAGCAGCCCGCCGCCGATGCCGAGCAGACCGCCGAGAAAGCCGGCCGAAGCGCCGGCGAGCAGGAGCACAGTGATGGAGAAGAGCATGGGGTGCGGTACGACGTCACGGGTCTGAGCGGCAAGCCTAGCGGAATCGGCTGCACTTTGCCGTCGCGCGCGAAGGTGTATCCGGTGCCCCGGGGGAGCAGCGCATCGCGCGAACGCCGGGCCGCTTTCGCGATGCGCCGCCACAGGGGGGCACGCGGCGCCCGCCGCGCGGCTGCCGCTAATGGTTCGAGGGTGTCTGGGTCAACTGTGCGGTCCGTGCCTTGAGCATCTCCTGCAGCTGCGGGATGTGCTGGCGCGCCATGGCCTCACCGATCACGGCGCCCTTCTGGGCCAATTCCGGCAGGAGTCTGACCGCCTTCTGGCCGGTCGGCGTCTGGTAGAAGCGGATCAGGTCCTGCAGCTGCGCGCGGGTGAACGCGCTGGCATACAGCGTGGCCAATTGAGGTCCCATCTTTTGCCAGGACATGTACTTGTGGGCCCACTGGAGGATGACGCTGCGGTACGGCGCGAGCATGGGATTGGCTTTGATCATGACGTCCGCCATCGTCGAGAACCCTGCGGCGGTGGCCCGCTGCGCGTCCATCACCTTCAGCAGTTGCGTGGCGGCCTGCATGCGAGGGGTTGCAGGGGCCTCGCCGGCGAAGGCGTGAGTCGCGATCAGGCAGCCGGCGAGCAGCGGTACGAAAATCTTCATCGAGTTCACTCCCATTCGCGCCCGGCTTATGAATGATGCGCGCGCCGCACCGAGCGCTGTGCGGCGACACTTGTGCTCTATTTCTATCATTTGCCGCGCGCCGACGACAGGGGCTGCCCGGATCGATGGTCCGCCTCCGGGGGCGCAGTCGCGCCCGCAGGCGTCTTCGGCCGGGCATCGGGCGAATTCCGTGGAGCGCTATGCCCGGCGCGGCGGATGGTGTGCGCCGGAGCGTGAGCTCACTTCAATTCATGTGTGTACACGATGAAGCCGTGATGTGCCGCGACCTGGTCATAGAGCGCGCGGCCGGCGTGGTTCGTCGCCTGGGTCTGCCAGTAGACACGGCTGCAGCCGTGGTCCTGTGCGGCGGCATAAACGGCCCGGATCAGCTGACGGCCGACGCCGAGCCCGCGAACGTGCTCGGCGGTGAACAGATCCTGCAGGTAACAGACATCGTGAAGGCGAGTCGTGCTGCGATGGTACAGGTAGTGTGCAAATCCGACAGTCGCGGCGTCTGCTGCGGCGAGCAGTGCGCAGACCGGCTCGACGGGATCGAAGAATCGCTCCCAAGTCGTGGTGGTGATCTGTTCGGGCAGTGCGGTGGTACCGCTGCGCCCGTAGAACTCGTTGTACCCGTCCCACAGCGGACGCCACTGGTCATAGTCGGTGCGACGGACGGGTCTGACGATCAAGTGATCGATGGAGTGGGCATGATGCATGCGTTCGCCTTCCATTACGGTCCTGTTCGCTGTTGCGGGTGGGGTAGTGCACGAGGCCCTCGTGGCCGTTGCGCGTGCGAGCTGCGAGTCGGCGCCGGGCGCCGCCGCAGGCATCCTGGCTCGCTGGGCGGTCCGTCGTCTGGATGGCGGTGCCGCCGTGAACCGTGTGCCGCCGGTACCGGATCGCGCGATTCACAGCGTCGGGTCACTCAAATGAAAAGACCCCGCCGGGCGACTGAAGGTCGCACGGCGGGGTCTGGTGGCAGACGCTTACTGACAGGTTCCGGCGCTGGACGGGCAGGCCGGATACGCCGGCTGCGTGGGGAACGCCGGCAGCCAGTGCGGACGCGGCGGGACGACCACCGGTGCACGCTGGATCTCCTTCAGGAGCACGTGCACGGCGGTCTGCAGCTGTGTGTCCTCGCCGTGGCGCGCGAGCAGTCCGGGATTCACGTGCACGGGGATCGACGGCACGACGCCGATGTTCTCCACGTTCCACTGTGAGTCGGTGCCGTACATGGCGATCTCCGAGACCACCTGCTGGCCACCGTCGAGCAGCGTGAACTGGTTGTCGTAGCCGCGCACGCCACCCCAGGTGCGCGAGCCGATCGTCGGTCCCAGGTGATACTGCTGGAAGCGATAGGCGAAGATGTCCCCATCGGAAGCCGAGCCGTGATTGATGAGCGCGGCCAGGTGACCGATGTAGGCGTCCTCGGGGCTCTGGTAGTGCGCCCCGTGACGGTTCGTCCAGGCGGCGACCATCTTCTGCGTCAGCTGATTGAACAGGATGGTGTCGATGAAGCCGCCGAGGTTCCAGCGGTCATCGATGATCATCCCCGGCTTGTTGATCTGGCTGTAGTACTGGCGGACGAACTCGTGCAGTCCGGTCGCCTCCATATCATTGAGATACACATAGCCGATCTTGCCACCGGAGAGCTTGCTGACTTCGCGGCGGTTGTGATTGATCCAGTGCAGCAGGTGCAGCTTGCCGCTGTTGACCACCGGTCTGACCAGAATCGTCCAGGGCTTGCCGTCCGGCCTGGATGCCAGCGTCAGGCTCACCGTCTGGCCCAGCGTGCCCTGCAGCAGGGCGTAGGGGTTGGTGGGGGCGCGAAGTGGCATGCCGTTGATCGCGAGCAGGTAATCCCCACGCTTGACGCGCAGGCCGGGTTGCGCCAGGGGCGCGTAATAGCCCGGCACCGTGTTGTCGCCGCGGAAGATGCGCTTGAAGTAATAGCGCCCGGACGGGGCATTCAGGGCGAACTCGACGCCGAGTCCGGCGGTCGGTTGCGGCGGGCTCTTCCAGCCCGTGTCGCCCCCGAAGATGTACATGTGGCTCTCACCGAGCGAGCCGATCATGTTCGCCATCACGTAGTTCAGGTCTTCGCGGTCCTGGACCAGCGGCAGCAGCGCGCGGTAGTGCTGGCCAATGGTGGCCCACCGGGTCGCAATGAGCTTCGGGTTGGCAAAGTAGTCCCGGACGTTGCGCCACGCTTCGCCGAACATTTCGTTCCACTCCGCGCGCGGGTCGACCTGCATCTGCATGTTCGCGGTATTGAGCGTCTTGGTCGGCGCCTGCTTGCTGAAGGTCGCCGGGCGCAGATCCCATTGGGTGCCGACCTGGTACAGCAGGGTCGATCCGTCGGCCGACAGCGCGAAGCCGCCGCCGATGCCCTGTGCCAGGGTGAGGCCCTTGCGCTTGGCCAGGTTGTAGGCCCGCAGCTGCGGCGCCTCGCCCGGGATGGCGCCGCCGAGCACCGGCACCGGCTCGGTGGCGTAGTAGACGGTGCCGTTGAATTCAGCGACCTGAATGATGTTGGCGGCCGGTACCGGCACCTGGACGGCCCGCTCGATCAGGCCGGCGAAGTCGATCTTGACGCGGTGCGCGGCCTTCTTGGTCTTGGCGCCGGCCTTCTTCTTGCCTTTGTGCTTGCCGGAGCCCTTCTTGTGCGCACCGTGTGCCGGGTGATGGCCGGTGGTGGGCTGCTGCGTGCGCGGCGCGAACGGCGAAGGCGTCTTCGCCTGCAGCGTCGTGACATACAGGCCGTCGGGCACGACGCCGGAAGCGCCGAAGTTGTAGCTGGACAGGACCGGGTTCACCAGGCGCGCGGAGACGAAGTACAGGTACTTGCCATCGTGCGAGAAGGCCGGATGACTGTCGCTGAAATTGCCGCGGCTGATCTGATGCAGCTTGCCGCTCTTGACGTCGTAGATGAACAGCGCGCGCAGATGATTGGGCAGGTGCTTGGAGAAGGCCACCCAGCGGCTGTCGGGCGAGAACGCGACGTCTGCGAAGGCGCCGATGATCATCTGACGGTCGGTGCTCACGGCCTTGCGCGCGCCGGTCTTGACGTTTACCAGCCACAGCTGCTGGCGCGAGGTGCTGTAGGCGACCCAGTGGCTGTTCGGGCTCCACTGCAGGGGGCCCGTATAGCTCAGCGTGCCCTTCGGGGCGAGGACGCGCGGGGCGCCGTGCCCGTCGGCCGCGCGGACCATGAGTTCGCTGTCCTGGCCGTCGTCGCGGACATAGGCGATCCACTTGCCGTTCGGCGACCAGGCGGGAACTTTGTCATTGCTCGCCACGCGGGTGCTGAGGTCGGTGGTGTGTCCGTACTTCACCGGCACGGTGAACAGCGCTCCCCGTGCACTGAATACGGCAAGCTTGCCATCCGGCGCCACGTCGGCGGCTCGGATCATCTTGGCCGCAGAGAACTCATACGGAAGCGTGTGCGTGCCGCTCAGCGGAACGGTGACGTGAACCTGCGCAAGCTGGTGGGTCGCGAACGAGTACACGTACAGCCGGCCGCCGTCGGACACGGCGATGCCGCTGTTGCCCGCGCTCGGCCAGTCCACATCGTAGGTCGGGAAATGCGAGATCTGGCGCAGCGCGCCGGTCTTCAGGTTCTTCGCCCACAGGTTGAGCACGCCGCCGGGGCCGCGGTCCGAAGCGAAGTACAGGGTGTGACCTACCCACATCGGATAGGTGTCCTCTCCCTTCCAGTGCGTCACGCGGGTGCTGGTGCCGGTGCTGAGGTCGTAGGTAAAGATGTCGCCGGCCTGACCACCGAAGTAATGCTTGCGGTGGAAGGCGCGCAGGATCCGCGAGAGCTTGTTGTACGCCACCGAGGTGCCGGCGGCATTGAATGAGAGCGGCCCGGTCCAGGGCATCGGCAGCACGGTCGGCAGACCGCCCGTGACCGGCACTTCGAAGGCGCGCTCGATCTGCGGATTGAAGCTCTCGCGGCGCGACAGGAACACCACGTCACGGCTGTCCGGGGTCCAGCCGATGACCACGTTGTCGGGCATCGTGGTGATCCGGCCGTTTCTCGGCACGTTGACTGAGCGCCAGGTGAGCTGCCGGACCGGTCCGCCGTCGATCGAGACGACATAGACGTCCGTGTTGCCCCGGTACCAGCCGGTAAACGCGACCCACTGACCGTTCGGCGAAATCACCGGATGGGAGTCATAGCCGGAATCGGCCGTAAGGCGTACGGCTTCGCCGCCCTGCACGGGCACCTTCCAGACTGCTCCGCCGGCTTCGAACACCACGGTGCTGTCGTGCAGGCTGGGGTAGCGGATCAGCGCCTGTACCGGGCCGCTGGTCTGGGCCTGGGCGCCGTGTGAAAGCACAAAAAGGGACAGCGCGGCGCCGAGCGCGCCGGTGAATCTCTTCAACGTCATGCAGCAATCCTCAGTGACAGATCAGGACGGCGGGCGGCCGTTCCCGTCGGTGGGCCCCGTCAATTGGAGTTGATCTAATGGCTGGGATTCTGCGCGCCCCTTGCTTGGGTGGCAAGTGCATGCAGACGTCGCCGCGGACGTCCATTCGCACGCGTGCCAAACGGCCCCGAACGGCCTGAACTCGGGTCCGTGTTGGGGGTTGCCCCGGCGAGTGCCGGGAGAAAATCCCGTTGCGGCGGCATCCCCGGAGGGCGGGCCCCCGGGGATGCCGTGCCGTCAGCGGCCGGCCGGCCGGCGCATCGGCTTGCCGGCCTGGCGGTTGCGGATCCAGCGGTCGATCACGTGGTTCAGTTCGGTGAGCGGCATGGCGCCGTGCTCGAGGATCG
>JAKADE010000073.1 GCA_021820785.1 Pseudomonadota bacterium | reverse complement strand
GTAGAGACTGCCGTAGTCCATCAGATCGGCCCGTTGAAAGCCGGCCTTGCCCTGCTCGATGTCGCGGGCCGTCATGAGGGTCGCGCCACCGGGGGCGCTGAATCGCGCGGGTGTCGGCGGCGCCAGCTGGTAGGTCCGTCGAGTCGCCCAGCCGAACAGCCCGAAGGTGACGACCGCAACTGCGAGCAGCACCCACTTCAGGATGCTGCCGAGGGCGTCTTCGCCGGTGCCGGTTCGCGCGGTGATCTGGGTTGCCATGAATGAACTCCTCGAAAGGTGCCGCCAGACCCGACAATTTCGCCGGCGGCATTTATATATCGTTGAACGATATTAAAATCCGGGAAGGTCCCGAAGGGTCAATAGGTACAAACGCGCACTCTGCGGTGAGCTGCCGTGCTGCGCCTCAGCGTTCGAGCAGCGGCAGCTTGTTGGGAATGCCGTCCCACTGCTCGGCGTCCGGCGGGGCGGGGAATTTTGCCGCAAGCACCGGCCAACGGCGAGCGAGCTGGCGGTTCAGTTCGAGAACATGCGCCTGATCGGACGGCAGGTCCTCCTGTGCGACGATCGCCTGGGCGGGACATTCCTCCACGCACAGCGTGCAGTCGATGCACTCCTCGGGATCGATGACCAGCATGTTCGGTCCGGCATGGAAGCAGTCCACCGGACACACTTGCACGCAATCGGTGTACTTGCACTTGATGCAGTTTTCGGTCACGACGTGGGCCACGACGTCCTCCTTGCCGCCTCGGGCGACTCGTTGTGCACACGTTAGCGCGGCACCCCGCGGCGCCGCCTTGACGAGGATCAAGGGCGCCGGCCCGGCGCGGCGGTTGAAGCGGCGGTGCGGCGCGGTATAGGGTAGAGCGTCACACCGGTTGCACGTGCCAGCGCGTGCTCAGTGAGGAAAGCTGCATGCAGGCCGACGCCGCGCTGATGCGCGAACTGCACCACCACTATTTATTCGCCGCATTGAGTCAGATGCAGCAGCAGCGGCTGCTGGCGAGCGCGGTGCTGCGCAGCGCGATGGCGGGCGAGGCGCTGTTTGCGCATGGAGAAGGGGCCCGGCACTTCTTCCTGCTGCGCAGCGGATGCGTGAAGCTGTATCGGCTCTCGGCCCAGGGCGATGAGAAGATCATGCGCCTGATCCGCCCGCCGCAGACCTTTGCCGAGAGCATCCTGTTCATGGACGCGCCGCGCTATCCGGTATCGGGCGCGGCGGTCGAGGCGGCCGAACTGCTCGCCTTCGAGCGTGAAACCTTCCTCGGCATCCTGCAGGAATCGTTCGCAACCTGTCGCGCGGTGATGGCGCAGATGACCCGCCGGATCGAGGCGCACTGGGACGAAATCGAAACCCTGGCGCTGCAGAACAGCACCTACCGTGTGGTGCATTACCTGCTCGGACTCATTGGCGCGGAGGCCTCCAGTCCCGCCACCGTGAGACTGCCCACGCGCAAAGTCCTCATCGCGGCGCACCTTGCGGTGACGCCCGAAACGCTCTCGCGGACGTTGCGCAGTCTGAGTGAAGCGGGCCTGATCGATGTGAACGGGGATGAGCTGACGCTCATCGACGTCGAGCGGCTGCGCCAGACGATGCAGTAGGACCACGGGACCGCGTCTGCCGAACGGTCGAGCTTGCGGGTCCGCTGCATGCCGGGCACCAGGGCCTCGGCGCGACGAGCACCCCGAAGTGTTTGCGCATTAAGTCACCTCGACGTGGCGCCAAAGCAACGCCTGCGGATATCCACGATGTCGGCCCGTGCTGACATTGCAGATGATCGGCGCCGTCCTAACAGGCGACGCGGTGCACACCGGGCCGGGACGTCTGCGCAAGGCATGTACCCCGAAGCGGCTCGAAGGCACCGGTCGCGCGATTCCGCCTCCGTCACTCGCGCGGGGTGCTCGACAGATGAACGAGGAGATCCGGCGGGCCAGCGCGCGCCGCCGAGTGCGGACCGGCCCGAAGGCGGGAGGTGTTCACATGCGGAGCACTCGCGAATGAACGTCGAAGCAGGTTTCGCCTCGAGCGCACCATCAGCTGCCGCGCCGGCAGTCCGCGGCGCAGCGCATCCCGCCGCTGCGCTCGGGCGCACCTCAGCCTATGGCGCGGCGGTGCGTGACCTCTGGCGTCCCATCGAGACGCTGTCGGAACCGGTCACGGCGCTGCACCACGAGGTGATGCGTTATGCGACCCTGGCGCCGAGTCACCGCAATGCACAACCGTGGATGATGCACGTTCTCGACGGGACGCTCTTCATCCATCCGGATTTCACGCGGCGGGTGCCTTGCGCGGACGCCGACGACGAGAGTCTGTTCATGGGTCTGGGCTGCGCGGCGGAGAACGCAGGGATCGCGGCGCGGGCATTGGGTCTGCGCGGAGAGGTCGTCTTCCATCCGGCCGGACGCGGCGGGCTGAAGGTCGATCTGGGTGCGACGCAGCGCATCGAGCCTTCGGCCCTGTTCCACGCGATTCCGAAACGGCACAGCGCGCCCGGTGCTTACGATGAACGCTCGCCCAGCACCGCGGAGCTTGCGCCCTTGAAGCACTGCGGTGCGGACCTCGGTGTCGACATCGTGCTGGTGACCGATCGGCCACGCATCGAGCGGCTGGCCGCGTTGCTCGAGGCAGCGCACCGGATCCGCGGAGCAGATCCGTCGCTCCGGGCGGAACTGAAGGCATGGACCCGCTTCACGGAGCACGAGGCACTGCAGCGGCGCGATGGCCTGTTCACGCGCTGCAGCGGCGCGCACCCGGCCGCGCGCTGGCTGGGGCCATCGTTGGAGGACTGGCTGCTCTGCGGCCCCTCGAGCGGCGCGCGCGCGGCCGAACGGGCGCGCGCATCCGGCGGCTTCGCGGTGCTGATCGGGGCCGGCCGCGAGCCGCGCCACTGGGTCCAGGTCGGTCGTGCCTGCGAGCGGCTGCTGCTGCACGCCACGGCAATGAACATGCGTGCGGCGGTGATCAACGAGCCGATCGAAGTCCGTGCAACCCGGCTGGAGCTCGCAGCCGAGCTCGGCAGTCATTCACGCCTCCCGGGCGCGCTGATCCGCTTCGGCTACGGCGCCGCCGGACTGCCGTCACTGCGACGGTCACTCGGGCAGGTCATGTTATGAGCGTTGCGTGCCGCGCAGCGTCGCGACCACGAGGTGCGAGATGAAACTGCGTGCCCGACATCTGCTGATCGTGCTGATCATCGGCGTGATCCTGCTCGCCATTGCAGTGGTGGCGGGTCACACCGGACGGTGAGATCACGCGGCCGCCTGCAATGCGCCGCCAGAGCGCTCGTCGCGGTTGCTTCGGCAAAGCTCACGGGCCTATGATGAATGCACGGTGTCGGACACCGGTTCTGCAGGATAAAGGGGTTGCACCGCTGCGGCGACGTCGTGCAGGTGCGTTTTGGGGGCACGGCATGCGGATCGTTCGCAGGATTGCAGGAATTGCGCTGTGCGCGAGTTTCACGCTCGGCGGGTGTGCAACGGTCCGTCCGCATCCGTCTGCCCTGGTGCAGTACGCGCGCGGACTGCGTCTGCTCAACGAACGTCCGGCGGGCGCGAACATCCCCGCGGGCGTTCGGCTGATTCGACATGCGGCCCGCGAGAACCTCGCGCTGGCGCAGGACCGGATCGGTTTGATGTATCTGCACGGTTGGGATGTCCCGGCCGATACCGCACGCGCAATGAAGTGGATCCGCCGCGCCGCCGAGCGCGGTGCGCCGGCCGCCGAACTGCAGCTGGCCCAGCTGTACCGCGCGGGCCGCGAGGTGCCTCGCAGTTGGGCGCGTGCGTACTACTGGTACAGCGTCGCGACCAAGCCAGTCGAGGGCGATGTCCATATCCGAAACAGCGCGCAAATCCATGCGTTCGCCTGGCGGCTGCAGCGGCAGGTGGCCGGACGGCTGAGCGCCTCTGCGCGCGCGCGGATCATGCGTCGGGTTGCGCGCTGGCACCCGCTCCCCAGCGTCCCGTACACCGGCTGGGTCAACATCGTCCCGCCCGGGGCGCGCTGAGCGCACGGCGGCGCACCCGTCCGGGTGAAGGCAGGGTGCGGCTATTTGAAGGGCACGGCAGCGAGCGCCCGCCATTTCGCGGCAGCATGCGGATAGGCGGTCAGGTACATCTGCGCCGCGATCGTATCGAACAGCGCCAGAGGGTCACCGTCGCGCGAATACAAGTTGAAATGCGTGCGACCCTTGCGGAACGTGAAATGCGCATCGGCACCGAGTGAGTGCAGCACCGCGTCGAACTTGCGTGCCGCGCCATCGAGATAAAATGTATCCGCCGTGCCGACGTACACATGAATCTTGCCGCGCAAATCGCGGCCGCGCTGCGCCCACGTATGCTTGACGATGTGGGCCAGATCGTAGTGGGTGCGCCAGTAGGCAACGACCGTCGGGTTCACCGCCCCGGTGGTCCGGTCGAACATCGGCTCCGGACGGCCATCGGGTCCGCGCGGGGAAAATACCCAGTCGAACGAGGCCATCTGCCCGCCGTACGGACCGATGACGCGCTCCAGTTTGGCGAACTGCTCAAACGTCTCGATCACCTTGCCGTGCATGCGCACCAGCGGGTAGGGCGTCCCGTCCGGCCGGTGATACACGTTGGCATGCGGGGCGTACAGGTCGACGCCGGTGAAGTCGTGAAAGTCGCTCGGGTCAGGCGACGTGGACCACGTGCCACCGAAGAGGCGCGGGTAATCGACCTGCAGCTGCAGAGTTGCCCAGCCGCCGGAGGAGTGGCCCTGCAGGAAGCGGTCGCGGGCATGGTCGAGGGCGCGAAAATGCGCCTCGATCCACGGGATGTACTCCTGCGTCAGCGCCGAGCCCCAGGGGCCATCATTGACTGAATTGGCGAATTCGTGTGTGCCCGTCGGCAGATGCTCATCGAGCATCACCCAGATCATCGGCGGCATCTTGCCGGCGGCCATGCGCTCATAGATCTTGATGCCCATGAACCGGCAATAGGACATCGTGCCGCCGAAACCGTGCGTCCAGTAGACGGTCGGGTAGTGGCGCGCGGGGTCCTTGTGGTACCCGGGCGGCAGCACGACCCAGGCGCGGATGAAGGTCGGGCGGCCCCAGAAGGCGCTGAGCAGCGCGCTGCGCTCCTCAGCGCGCTGCAGATGGGTCGCGGCCTGCTGCTGCCGCGCGGTGAGCTTGCGGGCCGGACGCGGCGGCACGACCTTGTCGAGCGTCAGTTCGGGTTCGGCCCCGCGACCGGGCACCCAGTGGTGCAACGTCAGCACCGGGCTGATCAGATCTCCGGGCATCAATCCGCTGTAGTTGTACGTGTGGTCCACGTCGAGCACGGCCTGGACCTGGTAATCCCCGGCAGGGAGATCGGAGAACGGATTCGGGTACGCGGTCCGGTCGGTATCGATCTCGAGCGCTGCGCCGGGCGCCAGATCGTGCACGTTGCGGGCGGCGACCCAGGTGGCATCGGGCTTGAATTCGTTGATCGTGACCGTTCGGGCACCCGTCCCCCTGGCCACGAACACCAGCAACCGGCCGGAGACCGGCGCCGGAAGCGCTGCACCCGCCGTGACGCGGAAGAACAGGTGCGCGCCCGCTGGCGCACCCTGTGATGCGGCCTGTCTGGCACAGGCGCCGAGCGAGGCGAGCAGCAGACCGAGCCCCGTGATCAGAACGGCGCGCGTACTCCAGACCGCCTTTGTAAGTTGCTTCTGCTTCGATGACATGTGCCGCCCTCCCCCCGTCAGAGGGACGGATTGTACACACCGGCGCTCGCTTCCCCGGACCGAGCTCGCCCGGGTGCATGCTCCGGGCTACGGCTGGGGCGCGATGTGGATGTCCCCGCCGGCGGAGTGCAGGGTCATCTGCGGGCCGCCGCCGCCGATCGTGCCGTCGAGGTAATCGCGTCCGACCGTCTGCGTGACAGTCAGCGGGAAGCGGCAGTCCACGCTGCCGCCGGCGGCTTCGGCCTTAACGGCCGCATGGGTATTGTGCGGCAGCAGCAGCGTGATGTCCCCGCCGGCCGTACTCAAGCTGATGCGGTGAGCGGCGGCGAGCTCGGCGCGGATGTCGCCGCCGGAGCTCGAGGCCCGCACCCGACCGTTGGCGTTGCGGATGGAGATGTCGCCGCCCTCGGTATGTAGCCTGAGGGTGCCGGTCGCATTGCTGATGGAGACGTCGCCGCCTGCGGAATCCAGCTCGATGGCGCCCTGGACGTTGCGTGCCTCGATGTCCCCTCCAGCCGTGTGCACATCCAGCGCCCCGGTGATGTTCTGTACGTCCGCGTCGCCCCCGGCGCTGCTTGCACGCACCGCGGCGCTGATGTCCCGCACCTTGATGGAGCCGCCCGACGTGCGCAGCGCGAGCCGGTAGGCGCTCGGCACGGCGACGGTGAGCCGGAGACGATCATGCGTTCCACCGAACCAGTGCAGCCAATGGAACCAGCCGAAGAGGGCGTGCGCACGGCCCTGGACCGAGATCCGCACGCCGTCGGCCGTCGTGCGGGCGACGATGTGAAGGTCTTTCCGGTAGGACTGCGCCCCCTCGGCCTGCATCTGGAACGTTACGTGCGAGGTGGTTCCGCCGACGATGGACACCGACCCGACGTCGGTGTGCAGCGTCAGCGTGCCGCCTGGGGGAGCGTTCAGGCGGGTGTGGTAGATCGATTGCATCGCGAAAGCCGGCGCGGTGACGACCGAGGCGGCGAGGATCGCGAGCGTTCCGGCGAGCTTGGGGCTCATGGTGAACTCCTGACAACGGGTTCCGGGGCGTTTCGCATGGGCCGGGGAGGTCGGACGGGCGCCGAGTCTGTGTGGTGATCACCCGTCACGAGGTCCCCAGGGATCCATACGCGGTGCACGGGCGTCTTGCGGCCCGGCATCGCCCGTAGAACACGGATCGGTGCCAAAGGTTGCACGACACGGCGGCCCGGCGCAACGAACGATCCGCCGAGCCGACTGGCCACCGGGCGCGGGATCACAATCGATCTGTAAATCAGCCAGATATGACCACAATGTCCCGCCATTTCTTTGCCAGGCTGTCCTGCGCGACCCCGGTGTCAGCGACCCTCACGCTGGGCCCTTCCAGCGCAGCGCGTCGATGACCAGCGAGAAGGCCTGGGATTGCTGGCGGCGGCTCGGGTAGTACAGGTGATACCCGGGAAACGGCGGGCACCACTCCTCGAGCACCCGAACGACCCGGCCGCTGCGCAGCTCACTCGCGATCATGTGCTCCGGCAGCATCGCCAGACCAAATCCCGCGGCAGCGGCCTCGATCACCAGCGGCACCGAGTTGAACACCAGCTTCCCCTCGATGCGCGCCTTGAGGGGACGGCCGTTGCGCTCGAACGTCCAGGGATAGAAGTCCGCGCGGCCCGGACGGCGCACCCGGATGCACTCGTGGTCACCGAGCTCGCGCGGGCTCTTCGGCCGCGGCTGCCGCTCGAAATAGGCCGGGGCGGCGAACACCGCGAGGCGCATGTCCGGCCCGATCCGCACCGCGATCATGTCACGGGCGACCTGCTCGCCGATGCGCACGCCGGCGTCGAGGCGTTCGGCCACGATGTCGATCAGCCGCTGCTCGACGAGCACTTCGACATGGATGTCCGGATACTGCTTGAGCAGCCGCTCGAAGGCCGGCCAGAGCAGGGTGCGGGCCGCGTCCTCCGTGGCCGTGATGCGCACCGTGCCGCCCGGTTTCTCGCGCAACTCGCTCAGCGCGGCCAGCTTTGCCTTGATGTCCTCGAACGACGGACGCAGCTCTGCCAGGAGCCGCTCGCCGGCCTCGGTCGGTGCGACGCTGCGCGTCGTGCGCGTCAGCAGACGCACGCCGAGACGGGCCTCGAGCCGCCGGATGACGTGGCTCAGCGCCGATTGCGAGGTCGCGAGTTTGGCCGCCGCTTTCGTGAAACTGCGCTCATCGGCCACGGCCAGAAACGCAATCAGATCTCCGAGGTCACTGCGTCGCATTAATGAATTCTCGACATAAGGGTATTCACGTTCCGGGCGCTAGTGGCCGGGCGCAGGCTCGCATATTCTGTCGCCGTCCAACGGATCGGCGTCCATTGCAACATGTTACGTCCGTGCCGAACCGATCACGCGTAGGTTGCCCGACAGTCTAGGGCGGGACTACGACAATTTCCATCTGACTCGGCGAGCGCCGCACGGCGCCGACGCGTCGCGGGCGGTGCGCGAGCGCCTCGCCGGAAAAAAGCGGGCTGATTTTCGCTCATTCGGCGCATGCCGCGGCATGTCCCGGCGCGCCTCGGCGCTCCCGTCCGAACCGTCGGTGACACGCACGTTTGCAACACAGGTCTGTGCCGACGCCGACACTGGATAAGCCGGGGCCGCAGGCGGCGGCGTCGAACCCGGCGACGGACCGTTGGACACGGTTGGACACCAGTGCAGGAAAACGTAGCAACGGCGATCCGCTCTGCCGATTTCGAGAGAGGACGCCATGGGACCGTAGGTGGAGTGATGCTGATCCGAATGATCCATGGGGTTGCCCATGGTGCGCACATAGATACTGCCGACGCGCTGCGCGCTGTGCACGGGCGTGTCGTTACAACGAAATCTCAGGGAGACCCAATGTTCAACAAGGTACAGCACGTCGTCACCGTGTCCGCCGTGCTCGCCGTCACCAGCGTGCTCGCCGGGTGCGGCCAGAATCAGGCCGCAGAACGCGCGATGCCGCCGCCGTCGATTCAGGTCGCGCAGGTGATCTCCCGGCGGGTGACCGACTCGGAGACGTTCACCGGGCACTTCGACGCCATACATCACGTCAACGTGCGTCCGCGCGTGAACGGATACATTTCTGCGGTCGATTTCGTCGATGGCAGCACCGTACACAAGGGGCAGCTGCTGTTCGTGATCGATCCGCGTCCGTACCGCGCACAGTATCTGCGCGCCAAGGCGCAGCTTGACCAGGCGAAGGCCGCCGCGGTCCTCGCCCGCGAGGAGGCGCAGCGCGCCGTCACGCTGTACGCCGCACGGGCCATCTCGCAGGATGAATTCGATCAGCGCACGGCGGCCGCCCGCCAGGCCCATGCGGACGTCGAGGCGGCCGCCGCGGCGCTCGATACCGCGGCGCTGAACCTGCGCTTCACGCAGGTGCGCGCACCGATTTCCGGGCGGGTCAGCCGCGCCATCGTCACCGTCGGCAACCTGGTGAGAAGCGGCCAGACGCTGCTCACGACGATCGTGTCGCTGAACCCGATCTACGTGACCTTCAACGTCGACGAGCAGGCCTATCTGAAGTTCGAGAAATACGCCCGTCGGGACGGGCGGGGCGACTCTGCCGGAGGGCGTTCGGACGGTCTGGGCAACCCGGTGTTCGTCGGACTGGAGGACGAGCACGGCTACCCGCACCAGGGACGGCTCGTGTTCATGAACAACGCGTTGAATGCCGGCACGGGCACCATTCGTGCCCGGGCGTTGCTCGCCAATCCCGGCGATCGGTTCGTGCCGGGGCTGTTCGCGCGCGTGAAGCTCATCGGCAACGAGCACTACCAGGCCACGCTGATCCGCGACAGTGCGGTCGGCACCAATCAGACCGCGCAGTTCGTCCTCGTGGTCGGCCCGCACGATCAGCTGCACTACCGGTCGGTCCATCTCGGTCCGCTGGTCGACGGTTTGCGCGTGGTGCGCGACGGACTGAAGCCCGGCGACCTCATCGTCGTCAACGGACTGATGCGCGTGCAGCCGGGGATGCGCATCACCCCGCAGCGGGTCGCCATGAGCCTCGGCCAGACACGGTCGCACGCCATGGTCGCGCGTAACGTGGCACACCCATCGCACCATGACCAGGCGGGTCAGGCGGGGGAGGGACGGTGAAGCTTTCGCACTATTTCATCGACCGGCCGATCTTCGCCGCGGTCCTCTCGACGTTCATCCTGATCGCCGGGATCATCGCGCTGTTCAAGCTGCCGATCAGCGAGTACCCGCAGGTGGTGCCGCCGTCGGTCATCGTGCGCGCTTCCTACCCCGGCGCCAATCCGAAGGTCATCGCACAGACGGTGGCCGAGCCGCTCGAGCAGGCCATCGTCGGCGTCAAGAGCATGCTGTACATGTCCTCGACGTCCGCGATGGATGGC
>JAKADE010000072.1 GCA_021820785.1 Pseudomonadota bacterium | reverse complement strand
TTGGCGCAGCGTTCAGGGCGAGTGCCCCTTGGCGCACTATTCTTAACGGCGCATGCTTCGGCACAAGCAATGAGTTCTTTGGCTAGCCTAAGCTGGACTTGGCCATGGTGACCCGCCGCTTACCGCCACTCAGTGCACTGCGCGCCTTCGAGGCCGCGGGCCGGCATGCCAACTTCGCGCGCGCCGCCGAGGAGCTGAGCATCACGGCGGCCGCCGTCAGCCAACAGGTCCGCCAGCTCGAGGAGTATCTGGGGGTACGGCTGTTCGTGCGGCGCGCCCGCGGGGTCGATCTGACAGCCGCGGGACGCGACTACGCCGGCAGGCTCGCAGCGCTGCTCGATGAGCTCGCGCTCGCCACCGAGCAGGTGCGCATCGCCGGTGAGCCGCACCGGTTGACGATCGCAACGACGCCCTCGTTCGCGGCCCGCTGGCTGATGCCGCGGCTCGCGCGGTTTCTCGCGACGCACCCGGACTTCGACGTGCGGCTCGGCACATCCAACGTCGTCGATGATTTTGCGCGGCAGGACATCGACGTCGCCATCCGCTACGGCACCGGCCGCTGGGCGGGCCTGCATGCGAAGCTGCTCACCGCGACCGAGCTGTTCCCGGTGTGCAGCCCGTCGTTGCTCGCCGGTCCGCGACTGCTGCGCACCGCCGCCGACCTGCAGCCGCGGCTGCTGCTGCGCCTGACGCGCGATGAATGGCCGCGGTGGCTGGCGGCCGCGGGCCTCGCGGACCGATCGGCCGAGGGGCCGCAGTTCAGCGACATCGGGCTGCTCGCGCAGGCGGCGTTGGCCGGTCAGGGCGTCGCGCTCGGCCAGAGCATCGTGGTCGCGGACGACCTGGCGGCCGGCCGGCTGCTCGAACCGTTCGCCCTGCGCATCCCGAGCGGGATGGCCTATTACCTGGTGGCGCCGCCGGAGGCGTTCCGCCGCGCCCCGGTGGCGGCGTTTCAGCAATGGCTGCAGCAGGAACTGGCCTCAACGAATGACTCGCTGGCAACCGGGACGATGTGACCGGGCGCCCTCACGTCGAGGCAATCTCGGAGGTGAACGACCCCGGCGGCATTGAGCACCGCGCAGCGGGATGTCCGCCGGACCGACCGATCAGACCCGGAACGGGCATCGGTTCGGGCCGCTGCATCGAGCTGCAGATGCGCGATAGCCTCTCCCGCAGAGCAGGCGGGGCGGATCCGAGAACGGCGCTCGGACGAACCGAACGGCCTCTTCAGACCCGCTCCACGCGCTTCACGTCCCGCCAGCCCGGCGGTAGAAGTCGTTAACCTGCCTGAGCTTTTATACAGCCGCGCGAACCGATGCGAGTCCTGGGTCAGATCGTCTTTGCCCGGCGCACCTCCCGCTGCGCGGTGATCCTCCCAGTTCGCGTCAAGGCTCCCCTGAGCGCAACGCCATGGCAGACTACCGTGAGATCGACGGCAGCCTCGCCGCGCGTGTTGATCGCGGCTACCTGAAGTCGATCCGGGCCTTGATGCGCTCTAGCGTCGTACTCGTGCAAGTGCCCACCAGAACCGAAGATCCCGTCGTTCGCCGTCCCTCGGGCCACCGTGGAACCCAACACGGGGCGAAGGGTCGACCGGCATGCCGGCCCCACCCGGCCGTCCGCAGCCCCTACCGGTATCGAACAGTGTGCGCGATACCGCGCTGAGAGACGACGATCTCTGTTATAATGGGAACTCCGAGAGGTTTCGCGCGAGCACCCGCGACTCGTAGAAGCCTCCGGTAGATTGCATCTCGCCAACAGCGGACACAACTCTGGATCCTCATGCCAGAACTTCGCGGTTACACTGAGAATCATCTTCTGGCTGCGCTCTCGCCGCCCGAGCGCGAACGCATCTTTCCGCACCTGGAATTGGTCCCGATGCCGCTCGGCAAGGTGCTGTACGAATCCGGAGACGTGTTGCACCACGTCTACTTTCCGGCCGATTGCATCGTTTCGCTGCTGTACGTGCTGGAGAACGGCGCCTCGGCGGAGATCTCAGTCGTGGGCAACGATGGTCTGATCGGGATCGCGCTGTTCATGGGCGGTGAGACCACTCCGAGCCGCGCCATCGTACAGAGCGGCGGGCACGCGTACCGACTGATCGGTCCCCGGCTCAAGGAGGAGTTCCACCGCAACGGCCAGTTGCAACTGCTGCTGCTGCGTTACACCCAAGCGTTGTTAACGCAGATGGCGCAGACTGCGGTCTGCAACCGACACCACACGGTTGACCAGCAACTGTGTCGATGGCTACTGTTGTCCCTCGACCGGCTATCGAGCAATCAGTTGACCATGACCCAGGAGCTCATCGCGAACATGCTGGGCGTGCGTCGCGAGGGCGTCACCGGTGCCGCGGGCAAGCTGCAGAAGCTCGGCGCCATCCATTACGTTCGCGGCCGCATTACGGTGCTGGATCGGCCGCTGCTGGAACAGCTGTGCTGCGAGTGCTACTTGGTAGTCAAGAGGGAAACCGATCGCTTGCTACCGCGTCCGCCACCGCCGCTGTAGATTCGAGAACCGCTCCGACATCGCGGCGCGCCACCAGAGTCATGCTCCGCCCAGGCAGCCGGACCGCGTTCGGTCAGCATCAGGAAGATGGACCCGCGCAGGGCACCATTGCGCCGATCAGTGCGGCGATCTCAATGCTGGCGAAGCTCGAGAACGTGTCGCAGATCGCGTATGGCAGCACGATACGGTCCGCTTGACGCATGCCGCCACACGTATAAACGACGTTCGGGACGTAACCCTCGCGGGCCAGCCGCTCTGGCCTCAGCAGTGGCTCGGGCAAACGGGCAAGAACCCTCGCGGGGTCCGCTTTATCGAGTAGCGCCGCGCCGACGCAATATCGTCTCATCGGTCCAACACCGTGTGTCAGCAGCAGCCAACCCTCTTCGAGCTCTATGGGCGATCCGCAACTGCCGATCTGAATAAATTCCCAGGGAAATCTCGGCTCGAGCAGCACAATACCCTCCTCCCAGGAGTACAGATCATCCGAGTAGATGAGGTGCAGGTTCTCATTGTCTTGCCGCCCGATCATGGCGTAATGGCCGTTGATCGGTCGGGGAAAAAGGGCCATGCCCTTATTACGCGCCGCTGTGCCGGTCAGCGGCGTCATCGTGAAGCGTTCGAAATCCTTGGTCTCGAGCAACTCCGACCTGATAGCCCGACCGTTGTATGCGGTGTAAGTCGCATAATAGGTCTTGCCGTGCTCATCGTCGAACTCGACGAAGCGGGCATCCTCGATGCCGTTCGACTGGGCTTCTGTGACCGGGAAGATTACGCGCTCACTGATATCCCCATCGTCCTCGAATACCACCTCAATGCAGTCCCTGCTCGAACCGGGGACCATCCGCTGAGTATGCGGAATCGATGCCAACGCCGCAGTGGGGTCGACGGTGACGGTCCCGTCGGCCGCGAGCATCCCCGATCGAAACGTGAGCGAGGACACGTGGCCTTCTCCCACCGCCCGCAGGCTGAGAATGATGCGGCGAGCACCCTGTGGCACCGCGGATTGGTCTGGATGCGTGATCACGCTGGGATTGAACAGCGCCACGGCTTCGAAGGAGTATTCGTGCAAGAAGCAGCCGCCAATCAGCAGACGTTGCACTTGGGTAAGGGGAAAGCGCACCGAATGGACGACTTCCATGGCATCAGCGCGCGCTTCGAACGACGCGAGTAGCCGGCGGTGCCGCCCGCCGAAATTCTCCAGAACCTCTTCGAGTTCTCGGTTGGCAGCGTCTGCATCGAGCGCCAACACCCGATCAATGATGTGTGCCACCCGCTTCGTGTCCGTTGGCGTGAGATCTCTAGGCTCGGTGTTCGGCTTGAAGTGGCGCATCACCACTCTCTTCGGGTCTGGACGCAGCGTCAAACTCTGACGTTGCACCAGCGCGCTGGGCAACAGCGTATTTCGATTTCTCATGAATTTCACGCGTGGCCGGTGGCAGTGAGCGATGCTGCTGCTTTGGCATGAGCGATTCTCAAGCGCTCGAGCTGGCACATCTCGGTAAGACCAAGCAACAGCGAAACGACCGATTCGGCACCCCGATTCTCATTGGGGCGGTCCGGATGCAAGCCATCGCGGCAACTACCCGAACCCAAGTCGACCAGCGCCAGGGACAGGTCGTTGCTGCCGAAGAACCAAGCCACAGCTCGCTCTGCGTGGAGCCGCCAGGTGTCGTCGCCCTCTACGCCCCAGGCGGCCAAGCATGCCGATATCGACGCCGCCGCCTCCAGGGGCTGCTGGTCAAAGGCGAGCGGAGGCATCCGACGGGCGCCGAAGCTCATCGAGCCGACCGGTCTGAAGCAGTCCGTCGAGCTCGTTTGCAGCCCCATGAGCCAGCGCAGAGAACGCAGGCCGGCGTCGACGTGCGGCGCTGATCCTATCGCGCGCCCCGTGACGATGAGCGCCTGGGGCAGGCGTGCGTTGTCATACGCCAGTCCTTCCTCGAACCACCCCCACTCTGCCGTCTCGACCGTAGCCAGCAGGGACAGCAGCCGGTCGGCCAGCACTTCGCGCATGAGTCGAGCGCCAGCGTGTTCCGCGGCGGCAGCACAGTAACCGTCCAGACCGAGCAACGTAAAACTCCATGCGCGCGGCGAGCTGAATTGTTCGGCGACCGGAAGCGCCTCGGCAAACAAGGATGCGGCCCAGCGGCGCCGCGACAATTCAGGATCGCTGCGCGCACATTCTCCCAGTGCCCAAAGCGCGCGCCCGTGACAATCTTCAGAGCCCGATTCGTCCTGCCAGCGCCGATCGAAGCCCATGAAGTTGTGAAATCGCTTGGTGTCGGCGTTCCACGCGTGTTGCAGAAACGCGGCAAATCGACTCGGCAGCGGCTCCGGCAGTGGCGTATCCCCGGCGCGGTCAAGCGCACAGGCGAGCAGCAAGGCGCGTGCGTTGTCGTCGGTACAATACCCGTGCGAGCGATCTGCAACGCAATGCACCGCATGCTGAAGCAGCCCAGTGTCGTCACACAGCGATAGAAAATGCCTGATCGGTGCGGCCCATTGCGCCCAGTGCGCCTGCCCGGACGGCCGAGCAGCGGCTGCACAGGGGTTAGGCCGCTCATGCGCAATGAGGTCCCCTCGGGCGCCTCCGCTGACACTCCTGAACAGCGCGCAGTAGCGTGCAGCGATTCTCGGCCAGATCATCGGTCTGCTTTCCGCGTATGCGCGCCGGCGCATCAACAGACGCCGCGGATCGTCGCTCAGCAGCGATGCTGTCTCGCGCCCGAGCGCCGCAACGTCGCCAAATGGGACCAGGACACCACGTCCGTCCGCGAGCAGTTCGCGCGCGTGCCAGTACGGAGTAGAAACGACCGCCTTGCCCAACCCGAAGCTGTAGGCCAGGGTGCCGGACGTCATTTGAGATTCCTTCAGATAGGGGGTCGCATAAACATCGCACATTGAAATGAAGCGCAGCAGCGTCGCCTGATCGACGAAGCGATCTAGAAACACGACGTTCTTCTCGATCCCATGGGCGCGCACCCGGGCCGTCAGACCGTTCCGATACGCCTCGCCCTGCTCACGAACCAGATTCGGATGCGTTGCGCCGAGCACCACATAGACCGCCGCCGGGTTGCTCTTGAGGATCTCCGGCATCGCATCGATCATTACTTCGATCCCCTTGCCGGGCGAGAGTAGACCGAACGTGAGAATGACCGGGCGGCCGCTGAACCCGAGGGCACGTTTCGCGTCGTCCGGTTCAACGAATGCACCATCCGGGGTGCCATGCGGAATCACCGCAATCTTTTCGGGCTTCACGCAATACACACCGCGCAGCAACTCCAAACCCTTCTCGGCCATGACGATGACTCGCGCGGACGCCTCGACAATCTCGCCGACGACCCGGCGCTGCACTGGTGTGGGCCGCTCGAGAACAGTGTGGAAGGTAGTTACGAGCGGCACGGTCAGCCGCGAGGTCAACGCGAGGATATGGCTACCCGCTTCACCGCCGAAAATTCCGAATTCATGCTGCAGTGAGACGATCTCGCACTGCGAACGGTTCAGCGCACAGGCCGCGCGTTCATAGTCCCGCAGCCTGCGATCATCAATTTGAAGGCAGACGGTCGGCGGGTAGTCGTAGATTCGCCCTTCGTCGGTCATCGCCACGATGCTGCACTTCTCGTGCGAGGGCAACTTCTCGATGGCCCGCTGCAGATCGGTCGTAAAGGTCGCAATGCCGCAGCGCCGGGGCAGCGAATTTCCGAGCAACGCGATTCGGGCAAAGCCACTCACGGGTTGCCCTCGGTGGGAACGCTGCGCATGATGGGAACCGACTCCAATTGCAAGGACGTTCGTGACGGGCTCCGCCGGGAGTCAGGCACACGTATACCGTTTTGACGCACGAGTAAGCATGGCGCTGGCGCGGACCGCGCATAAGCGACAAGACACTGAAATCCATGAGCTCCGACTTCTATGCGGACCATGTCGTTCTGTAGGAATATGGCATTCCCGAGTTCGATGTCGACTGAGTCAACCCGGCTCCCTCCGGCCAGAACGAACAGCCATGTTTCCTCTAAGACGTCCAATTCCCGCACTACGCCGGGCGCCAGCGTCATGCGCTCGAGCACGAACGCGGGATTCCGAAGGAGCAATTCCCTCGCCGGCGTCAATTTACGCGGAAAGCTTCGCCGTTCGGACGGACGGAGGATCTCCTGCCGGCCCAACGGTTGCAATTTGCACGCACGCCGCCTGCCCGGATCGAGGACCCGAATCGTCGAATCCATCCTCTGCTGGATTTCCACGATAGCCAATCCGGACCCGATCGCCTGGAACATGTCGGGCGGCACGAAGGTCGAGTCTCCCGCGCGCGCTGGTTTCCAAGCAAAGGTTTCCAGGATAGAGCCGTCGAGAATACGCACCCTCAGCTGCTCGCGGCTCAGCCCTCTCGCCAACCCGACCGCGATTCGGGATTCCGCGCCCGCGGAGAGGATGTACCACGCGTCGCACCCGTTCTGCGACAAACCGCGCGCGATCGCGACATTCGAGTCCGTTTGATCCGAATGCGACTCGCCGGTAAAAATGAGCTTCATGAGGAGGGCGGGCGGGGCTGCGTTCGAATCGGGTCGCTCGAACCAGACCTCCCCGATCGGAGTCCGCGTGTCGTGATAGGAATTCCAGGGCCGCAGATCCTCGCTGCCCCAGGACTTCGGCACAAAGTGAACACGCGCGCGTTCGACCGTCATGAAATCCTCCGGGTCGACGACACCGTGTGGCGACGCATCAGTGTCGCGGTTCAAATACTGTTGATATTCCGTTGCGCACGCATACGCACGACACGATTACCAGACAAAGCGCTGACGCGTCCGAATTGATCAATGGCACCACGGGGATGACCCCCGGTGCACAGCGGACAAAGGCAACGCCCCCTTTAAGCAGCCCGAATGCACCCATCAGGCATATTTACAATATGAACGCTCATCCCGGGGCGGTCGGTGCGCAGTCGCACAGAACGTGCTCGATCCTGCGTTTACATGACCGCTCGTGTAGCCGAGCGATTCATGCACGGATCCTCGCAATGCGCTCGGGAGATTTGCCGGTCAATGTTAATTGCTGAGCATAGTAAAGCTGCTTCTCGACTCGACCTTGCATCTCTGGGCGGAGCGACACTAGGTCTTGGCGCCGCTCTCTTCCTGATGAGGCTGAGAGCGCAATTGACCGACAGCGCAGCTTGGGCCGCGCTGGGTCTTGCGCTTTGGAGCCTCCTCGAGTACGGATTGCACCGATACGTTCTGCACGGTTTGAGGCCGTTCAGCACGTGGCACGCGCAACACCATAGGCGCCCCACCGCGAGAATCTACTCGCTGACATTCGTCAGTGTAGCCCTCATCGGCGCGTACATTTATCTCCCTATGTCACTCCTCTTGGGCGCCTGGCCGGCCTGTGCCCTCGCGTTCGGCGTCCTGAGCGGATATTTCGCGTACTCGGTGACGCACCTCGCGGTGCATCACCGCAGCGTGGCAGACCGCTGGCTGGGGCGGCGCAGGCGCTACCATGAACCGCATCATGCCCGGTCCCGCGACCCGATGGCACGGCCGGGTTACTACGGCGTGACCAGTGCCTTCTGGGACCATGTTTTCAGATCGGTCCGCCGAAAGCGCGGACCACACGGGATTCGGGCCACCGTCGCGAATGAATCGTGATCCGCCAGGCTTGCGCTGCCGTGGTTGCGGAATCTCGGCAGAGTAGTGCGCTTCGCCGGAACGCGCGGGGCGCGGCGGATTGCGCCATGCAGCATGTGCGGACCCATGAATTGCGCACCCTGCTGCAAGTCCCGTGTGTCGGCCCAGATCGAGCACAGGAGGCAGTCGCCGAGGTTCGCCGCCGCATATGACAGTCTGCTCGACATCGTTGTCCAACATGCTCTCGCGCAGCACCTACACGCGCCGACAGACGTTACCATCAATGTCACCATGGATGCGCGCGCGTCTTACGCGATTCGAAGAGCAGGTTTTCGCCGAACGGATCGCACGACGGTGCGCCGATCTTCATCCAAACCAAGGAGGCACTATTCGGCATTTTCTGCCCCGCACGGAGATGGATCGGCACAACGACTCTTGGTCAAAGACATCATCGAGATGGAAAATGGACCGCTCCAGAATATACTGGTGCAGAACCAAGCTCACCGAGACGGCGGCGGCGCAGTCAACGCATCATGAGCTTTCCACCACCGGCGCTGCACTGGTGACGAACCGTCCCACCACGGCTGCAAACCGCTCTGGGCGCTACGGCGAGGCGGCGCTGGGAGCACTTGGCCGCACCGTGTTCTTAGCACAGGTCGCGTACACGTTGCGGCCTACCAAGCTCAAGCGGTTGCGCAGAGTATCAGCGTAAGCACTGTCGCGGTCATCGAGGACAAACTCGACGCCTCTGAACTGCCGCGTTGCCCGCCGACGTTGGTCAGGTTGGTGATCGGATCGCAAAGTCCATTCCCGAAGAACCAGGACGAGGGACGCGGAACACGAATGCACGAGCGGGCTCCTGGACACTTGCCCCGTCTGTGTGATGCACTGGAGTCAGCGGGAAATTTTCCTTATCGCCTGCGTTTGCTACCAACCTGGCCCGCGAAATACTCACGAACTTTCGCGGCGATCTGCCGGTCCGTCATCTTGTCAGCAGCCTCGACCGCGCAGAGTCGCCCGGCAAGCTTGCTCTTCCCGAGTCGCCTTTTCAGTTCTTTTTTGGCCTCGCCCGGGCCAAAAATGATGAACGACTCTGCGTTTCGCAGTGCAGCGATCAGCGCATCGTAATAGATATTGAGCTCGCCCGTCAGCGCCTTCTGCCGACTATCATCCGCCGGTACTTGATCCGACGCATAGCGCCCTTTCATCGGGGAATCCCCCGCGCGTCGCCACTGTGTCTGCACTCTGGAGACAAAGTGGCTCGTGCGCTCTCCCACGGCAGAGACGAACACTATCAGGGCTTTGCGATGATCAATCCAGATGCCTGCATTGAATTTTCCCACGACCCATTCTCCCGGTTCATTGCAAGTTCAGTATGCGCATTTGTTGCGACACAAACCATCGCGCACAACCGAACCCATTGGTGCGATGCGCCCCAGCCATGCGGCCACGCTTACGTTCTCGCATTTGAGTTCTCGCCGTGTCCGGCGCGTATTCAGGCGTAGACATGCCGCGACATTTGTGCGGCCCCGCACAGACCATCACGCGAGCAGCATGGTTATCTGTCATGCGCACATCTACGTTGCGCGTGCGATCCAAATTGAATGCATAACGGTCATTCGATAGTGGAAAGTGTACCCGCCCAACTTGCCTGCAGCGCGCTGAATGCCGCGCCGGATGCAATGCTTATCGTCGATCACGTCGGGGTCGTTCGATTCGCGAACCGTAAAGTTGCAGATCTTTTGGGAAATCTCCCGGATGGTTTCATTGGGAAGAGTCTGGATCAATTGATTCCGCAGCGTTTTCTCTCCATAGGTACCGGGCCTGAAGAGGAGCTCGTAGAGAAGCGCCACGCACACTTGAATGGCACAGCAGCGGATCTTATGGTGCGGCGTGGGGATGGCACGGAATTTCCGGTAGCGTTTTGCTGGATGCCAAATTGGCGACGTGGA